>JABGZB010000087.1 GCA_018674955.1 Verrucomicrobiota bacterium
ATCGAGAAACTCAAGAGCGAGGCCGCAGACGCCGTCGCCGACGTCATTACCGCGAAGGAGGAGAGAGATCTCTCCGATATGCTCAACGGCATTTCAAAGGATGGTATGTCGAAGGAATTGCAGGACATGCGTGACCTGCGGCATGAGATGCGGGCAGAGGCGCGGGTTTCCCGGGAGATGGCTGGGACCGATAGTAAACAACAGGAGGCACAGTTCCTCGAATACGCCCGCAGCAATACATCCACTGATGAGTTCGACGCTTTGCTGGGCATGGCCGAGGGAACAGACAGTGCGGAAACGACCTCAAGCGAACCGGAACAAGTTGAAAAAACAAGCAGTGACAGCATCCTGCCGGAATAGAATTCAACAGGCTCCCTAGAGGAGGGGCTTTTTTTGGCTCGCAATTTTTATGGAATAAATAATGAAAAATACATACAAAAAAACAAACTGGGCGGTCGCCTTGACTTGCACCGCTTTGATCACATTGAACGGTTGCAGTGGCAGCAAGGAGGCAGGCACCCAGGGGAGCGGTGGCACGGAAACGGTGCCAAGCTTTTCGCTGGCATGGAGTGAGTACCCTTCGTGGAGTGTATTCGGTGTGGCGGACGCCAACGGCATCATCAATGGCAAAAAGGGAGAGCTTGGCCCCGTGGAGAAAAAGTGGGGAGTCGACATTGAGCTCAAAGAGGCTGAGTACGACCCCTGCCTGTCTATGTACGGTGCTGGTCAATGCGATGCGGTTTGTATCACCAACATGGACATCCTTAGCCCGGCAGTCGGCAGGCCCGGTGTTATGGTGCTGCCCACCTCGACCAGTTTCGGTGCTGATGCCTGTTTGGTCACTGATGAAATCAAGTCGGTTGAGGATCTGAAGGGCAAAAAAGTTTACGGGTTGGAGAAATCCGTATCGGAGTATTGTTTTGTCCGGAATCTGGAGTTGCTGGGCCAGAAGGAAGGGGACTATGAATTTGCGAACATGGATCCTGGGGCGGCTGCGCTTGCCATGCAACAAAAGCAGGCGACACATCAGGCGATCGTTGTCTGGAATCCATTCGTGATGGAAACGCTGGGTAAACGCAAAGATGTTCGTGTCCTTTTTGATTCAACCAAGATTCAAAACGAGATCATCGATTCCGTGGTGGTGGCCAAGGCGAGTTTGGAGAAGGAAGGCGGCGAGGCGTTTGCCTGTGCCGTGATCGAGGCCTACTACGAGGTTAACAAGGCATTGGCCGACTCCGCCAAGCGTAACGAAACGCTGATCGCCATCGGCGAAAAGTTCTCGAACCTAGGCTTGGAACAGATGGAGAAGGTGGTGGAGCAAACCCAGTTCTATGGCACTCCGGACGAGGGCCTTGCCGTCCTGGCAGGGACTGAGCTCCCGAAGATCATGGACACGGTGGTGTCGTTTTGTGTGAGCCATGGTATTGTAGACAAGGCGCCTTCCATTGGTTACGGCGATGCAGCAAAAGCCGAGGACGCTGCGGTCCGCTTTGATCCGACATTTATTGAAAAGGTTAAACATGGGTCGGCCAAATAACGCGTTTGCTATTAGTTGTACACGCCGGTAGATGATTCGCCGTCCCATAACCCGGTCTTGGACGGTTGTTCTGGGATGCCTGTCGGTGCTGCTTCTTTTGGCGGGGTACACCTGGGTTTCGCACCGGCAACATCAGGTCAACCCGGACGATACAACGATTCCCAATTGGAGCCAGTTGTACGAGGGCGTGAAAAAGTTTACCCAGCCGGACCGAAAAGAGAAGCGGTGGATCGTGGAGGACTCGATCGCGACCGGGCGTCGGTTATTTTTAGGGCTTGGCTTGGGTGTTGTTTTCGGGTTTGCGATTGGGATGATGATGGGATGCATCACTCCGATTGAGGCGTTTTTACAGCCTCCCATTTCGCTTTTGGCCAAGGTGCCGCAAACGGCAGCACTTGCGGTGTATTTTGTTTTCTTCGGAACCGGGATGGAGATGTACGTCGCCATGATTGCGTTTGGCATCATTCCCGCCTTGGCAGTGACGGTTCATTTGGCAATCAAGGATCTGCCCTCGGAGATCCTCGACAAGGCGTACACGCTGGGAGCGTCCCACTTCGAGGTGGCAGCGGAAGTGGTCCTGAAACAGATCCTGCCCAAGTTCATCGACGCGGTGCGTCTGTCCATCGGGCCGGCGATCGTGTTTCTCATTGCTGCCGAGATGGTGGTGGGTGACGTCGGTTTCGGTTACCGGATTCGCCTGCAATTCAAGCTCACCAACATGAACGTGGTTTACCCGTACCTTGTAATGTTGGCGTTCTTCGGCTTTGCACTCGACTACGGGCTGCGGTTTTTGCGGGCCAAGCTTTGCCCGTGGTACCAGCGTGATTCAAAATGACCTTGTCCGACCAGAATAACTTCGGCCTTCAATGCGAGGGCGTGAGCCATTGGTTTGGTGAAACCAAGGTGTTGTTCGACCTGAACCTGAATGTGGATGCGGGGCAGTTTGTGGCATTGATCGGGCCAAGCGGCTGTGGCAAGTCAACACTACTCCGGGCCATCCTCGGCACCCACCCACCACATAGGGGGAAAATCCTCACCTTGCAAAACGGGCGCTTGGCCAATGCCGACCGGCCGGGGCGCGACCGCGGGATCGTTTATCAGAAATATTCGCTCTATCCGTTTTTAACCGCGCTGGACAACGTCGCGCTTGGCCTGAAATTCGACCAGACCACCACGGCATTTCGTTGGCTCAACTGGGCAGGATGGGGAAAGAAACGCCGTGAGTTTCGCGACAGGGCTGCAGCGTTCCTCGAAAAGGTCGGGCTTGGCCAGGCGATGCATCTGTACCCGAGCCAGATGTCCGGCGGTATGCAGCAGCGAGTGGCAATTGCCCAGGCGTTGATCATGGAGCCGGAGATCATCCTTCTCGACGAGCCCTTCGGCGCGCTGGATGAGGCGACGCGGGAGGAGTTGCAGGAGATGCTTCTACAGTTTTACGAGGAGAATAAGGAGGCCATGGCCGAAGGCAGAAAGCCGCCGTACACGCTGATCATTGTGACCCATGAACTCAACGAGGCCATCCGCGTGGGGGACCGGCTGGTGGGTCTCTCACAATATTGGGACTGGAAGGCCGATGGCCATAACCGCAGTCCCGGGGCCACCGTGGTTTATGACAAACCAGCTCCTGTCTTTGGGCCTGATGAGCGGCCCGACTACGAATTGTTTGCGGACATCCGGCAGGATATACGGCAGGTCGTCTACAACCCTGAGGTGTTGCAACGGCGCGACGAACACGTCAATTTGAATCCAACCAGTTAATCACAAAACCAACATGGAAAGCGGCAACAACTTCCTTCGCACGGCCGGCCGGGTACTCAACGCCGGCCAGTCGCGGGCGCTGATCCTCACCGGCAACATTCACGACGTCTTCCATACCAACAAAGGGGGTAAGGACGACTACTCGTCACTTGTTGAGTACCTCACGGGCAACTGGAACCTCTCTAGTCTCATCCTGATCGTGTACGAGTTGAACGGCCCGATCCGTTTTCTGCGCGAGAAGGATGCC
>JABGZB010000088.1 GCA_018674955.1 Verrucomicrobiota bacterium
AGAAACAGCCGCGCTTGCAACGCCTTGCTGCGATGGTGGGGGCTAAAACTTTTCCGTATCAATCACAACGTGCTTTACCGATTAGCGTTGGTAGGTGTAGGTTATGTGTGATGCCTTTTGCATTCACATCTATGACAGCATCAATAAGCTGCTAAACGAGTTCAAAATCCCCATCAACGACTACTTTGTGAATTGATGGCCACCCACACCCCCCATCGCTAGTCTTGCGCAGGCGGTTTTTTTCTTTGAACACATAGCCAATCATACTGTCTCTGACTGCAATGTTCATTTTTTCATAGTTGGTTCCCACGTCAGCTTCGGTTTGTGGGGGTTGACTATAAGCTCTAAACTGCGATTTTATTTTCTGTTATGATTAGTAATTTCGTCAAATTAATTTCCACCTTCGACTCCGACAGCCTTAAAGAGCTTCCTAATATTTACAGTCCTACAATTGAATACGAAGACCCAATCAACAAAGTCCAAGGTTTAGACCACTTGCACTTGGTGTTTGAAGAGACTCTTAAGATTTTTTCTGGAATAGAGATTCAAGTCAAAGAAACCTCATCAACGGATCATACGGCCTTCGTTCGTTGGCTTATGGCATATCGGTTTAGAAAAAAAGAATACTCCATCGATGGGGTAACTCATCTGGAGTTCGATTCCTCAGGATTGATTTGTAAGCACAAAGATTATTGGGATGCGTCTTTTCCTCTATACGGGGCGTTTCCGATGCTTGGATCTTTAATGCGAGCCATAAAAAAGATGGCTACTGTGAAAATCCCCCGATAGTATGCCCAACATTAGAAAAGAGACCCCGTCAGCTTCGTTTTTTTGGTGGGGGCTTTTGAGCATTGCCGCGGGGCGCACGTGTCTCCAATCACTTCTCGGCCCAGCTATCGCATATGCCCGATTCCACCTCAAAGCGAACCTCCGGGAACATCGTTTGCACGGCATCGAGCATCGCCGTTCCCACAAGCGCCTTGACCTCCTCTGCGGTACCACTCGCACATTCCACAATCAGCTCATCGTGAACCGTGGACACAATCGATGCGGAGGATGGTAGCTTCTCCGCTAGATCGACCATCGGTTGCTTGAGTGCGTTTGCATAGCCTCCTTGTACTGGGGTTTTCAAGAGCCCCACAGATCGAATCCATTCGGTGTACTTTCCTTCCGGCAACTACCTTACCCGGCCAGAGACTGTTCGAATGCTCTTCACGTCTTTTGAAACTGCTTCCCGACTTCTCTCGTGCCACTTTCGCAATCCGGTGTAGGCGGAGAAGAATTTGCCGTGGATCGCTCGGACTCGATCATATTCCATCTCCACCCCGTAAGCTTTCTTTGCATACCCAACCAGTCCTTTGGCTGACTGACCATAGAGTAGTCCGAAGTTCACCGCCTTGGCTAATTGGCGATCCTCTTTTGTTATGTCCTTAATGGGCTTGTCCAGAACCAGGCTGGCGGTTTGGCGATGCAGATCCACACCGTTCTTGTAAGCTTCGTTCATCCGTTCTTCGTTGACGACAACCACTGCTACACGCAGTTCCATCTGTGAATAATCGGGACTAAAAGCAAGTTGCCCTCGTCCGGAACAAAGCAGTGTCGGAGTTTGCCCCGTCCGATGTTCTGTAGGTTGGGCCTCTTGCTGGAGTTGCTGGTTGGGCAACAGGAGAGCTTGAGATGGGGGCTGCTATCAATGTGGTCATCACCAGCCTGTTGGCCTTATTTCTGAGGCACGGGATCAGTAAAACCGAGAAAGCCGTAACTGGCGAATAGTGCGGGCCACCGGCCAGCGGGGTGAACTGCTGGTAGCGGAGAAACTAATCGGGCAGGGCTGGAGCGTAGCGCCCCCACTTGGTGACAACGACCCCTTCGACCTACTGGTCAACAAAGGGGACAGATTCCTGCGACTCCAAGTGAAGGCCACGCTGGAGCAACACTCTTACAGAAATAACCGCCCCCACTACCAGTTCCAGTTAGCACACGGGGTCAGCTCAAAAAAACGGTACAAGGCAGGGGAGGTGGATTTCTTCGTTTGCTGTGCCTTGGACTCTCACCGCTTCTGGGTATTGCCATTCAAGGCGGCCATCGTTACCACTCTCAAAATCTACAACGGCAAGGTCAGCAAGTTCCACCGCTACGAGGATGCGTGGATATTGCTAGAGAAGTGAAGGGCGGGGGGAGTCGACCCCATCCAGAGCAGGGAGAAGTGAAACCAAAGTACCCTGTTTTACCGCCATCCAACCGCCATCCGCTTTCATATTTGCGTATTTCCTAACAAAAAGTGGTGGAGGCGGGGGGAGTCGAACCCCCGTCCCAATTAAACCTATTCAAGACCTCTACATGCTTAGTCAGGCAAAATTGTTGATTCCGGGATAGCGGCCTGACGCGAATCCGTTCACCTAGTCGGCTGAAAAAATTTCGGTTGAGAGCCGCGCCGTCTCCGGCTTCCATCCTAACCTGCTTTCGGCGCCTGCACCCCTTAGCAGATATCCAGGGGCAGACGTCGCGGGATTATGCCGCGAGGGCCAATTCTTCGTTGGCAGTTATGTTTTTGGTTCGGTGGTTTTACGAGGGGAGCGAACCATCCTCGGCATGCAATCGAGAACGTATTCAACTGGTCGATAACCAGTACGCCCCCAAAGCGTTGTCAAATGACAAACGGTACTAAAGCACATTTCAGGCTCACAGGCAAGGGGGCAGGGGGTTAATTGGCGGGAAGCGAGACGGCGGTGGCGAAGTTCTCCGTTCCAAAATAACGCGCGGCGACCTCGCGGACTTGCGCAAGTGTGACGGATTCAACCCGGTCGTCCTCCTTGGCGTGGTGGTTGTACCCGAGTCCAAGCAACTCATCCATGCATGTGGCGAAGGCGACGTTGCCCAAGTCCTGCCGCGCGATTTTTTTGTGGCCGATCAGTTTGGCCTTGGCGCGGCGCAGTTCCTCATCAGTCAATCCCTCCTTGGCCAAGCGCTTGGCCTGGTTGAGCAACTCTTCCTCCACTTGGGCGGCCGTTTCGGCGGCGGTCCCGGCGTAAAACGAAAAGCAACCGGGAACCAGGCCCGTGAAGTTTTGTGTGCCGACGTAGTAGGCGAGCCCGAGTTCCTCGCGAATTTTCAGGAACAACCGCGAGCCCATGTCGTTCAGCGCCTCGGAGATCAAATCCATCGCGTATCGATCGGCGTGGCCAAGCGTGCAGCCTTGGAAGCCAAGCGTGACGACTGCCTGTTCTTTTTCCGTCGAGGCGCTGTCTCGTTTGGCCTCGGAAAGCGGTGTGGCCTCGGGCAGGGCGAGCGAGGGAGCAGGGGGGGTCCACTTGGCCAATGCGGCTTCGACCTGCTCACTGACTTGGGCGGAGTCGATGTCTCCAAAGACAGCCATGACGGCGTTGGCCGGGGCGGCGAGTGTGTTGTAATGGCCGCGCAGATCGTCGCACGTCAACGCCTCGGCCGAGGACGGTTGCCCAAGGCTGTCCAGCCCGTAAGCGATGTTGCCAAAAAGTAGGCGGCGAAGTGTCTTGAAAGTGTGTGAGAGGAGGTGGTCGCGTTGCGCCTCGATGGCGGCCAACTGGGATGTGCGCTCGCGCTCAACCTCGTCCGGCTCAAACGCCGGGGATAGCAGTACGTCGAGAAACACCGCTTGGCCAAGCGCAGTATCGTTGCTGAGCATGTCCAGGGTCAGGCCGAAACTGTTGTTGCCGCTGTACGTGTCGATGCTGCCGCCGGCCGACTCGACCTCGGAGGCGATCACCGAGGCTGGGCGCTTGGCCGTGCCCTTTAGCATTGAGCGACTCATCAGGCGGGTGAGCCCGCTGTTGGCCGGGGTCTCGCTCAGCACGCCGCCTAGCACGCCAATCCTAAAGTAAGTGAAGGGGAGTCGGTCGTCTTCCTTGAGCAACAATCGAAGCCCGCTGGGCAGTTCGACCATCTCAACATCCGTGGCACGGCGAGCCTTCGCGTGGGTCTTTGGCTTGGGCCTTGAGCCGGTCGGAACCAGAGCGTAAATCGTTTGGTTTTCAGGGTTTAAATACCGCTTGGCCACCGATTGGAGTGTCTCCGGGGTGGTGGCGCGGGCGGCCTCTAGTTGTTTCCGGGAAAAGTCGAGATCACCGGTGCTGAGCCAACTGCTTCCCAAGTCGGCCGCGCGGCCTTGCATGGTCTTGAGGGTGGAGAGGTTTCCGGCGGTGAACTGCTTGATCGCCTTGGCCAGCTCCGACTCGTCGGCGAGTGTGTCTTTGAATTGCTGCAACTCGCCGAGCATGGCCTCTTGCGCTTGGGCAAGTTTGTCCGCGTCGGCGACGGCACTCATCCCGAACAGTCCAGTTTGCTCGCCGGTGTAAGTCCACGCATCAATGGAGTGTACCAAGGCCTTGGTGTCGCGAATCTCCCTGTAGAGGCGCGAACTCCGGCCGCCGCCAAGCAGGGTGGACAGCACATCCAGCGCGGGGATGTCGTCGTGCCGGACATCGGGAACGTGCCATGCATAATGAAAGTGCGCGTGCTCAAACGGGCCTTCGTCAAAGACCTCGCGAGTGGCCACTTGGCGCGGCTCACTTGTCAACAAAACAGGCGACAACGGGCGGGCGGGTTGAGCGGTGTAACAGTCGTTGATCCATCCCAGAACCTCGTCGGGATTGATTGCGCCGGCCACGACGAGGAAGCAGTTGTTCGGGGCGTAGCGTTCGCGGTAGTAATCGATAAGATCGTCGCGAGTCAGTTTGTCAAAAATATCACGGTAGCCGATGACCGTGTGCCGGTAGGGGCTTTTTGTATAGGCCGCCTCGAACAAACGACGGCCAGCTCGGCGGGACGGGTCGTCGTTGCCCATCTCCATTTCACGCCGAATGACATCAAGTTCTCCGGGCAACTCGTCCTTGGGCAGGGTGGCGTTCTGCATGATGTCACACAGCACCTCGGCGGCAAGTTTTGCGCCGGTATTTTGAATGGTGACGTGGTAAACCGTGCGGTCGAAAGAAGTGTAGGCGTTCATGTGACCGCCCGCATCTTGGATGGAATGATCAATCTCCAGCCCGGTGCGGTTGGTCGTGCCCTTGAACAGCATGTGTTCAAGCACATGTGAGATGCCGGCTCCCAACCATTTAGCTTCGTGGATACTCCCAGTCCGACACCAAGCCTGCACCGATACCACGGGAGCCGAATTATCGGACTGAAGGATGACTTCCAGCCCGTTAGGTAAAGTCACTACATCGGCTGAGGAAGGGG
>JABGZB010000089.1 GCA_018674955.1 Verrucomicrobiota bacterium
ATCAGCCACACGGCGGCACATGCCACCGGCATGGCGATCCTCGAAAAACGGCCGGCCGGCTGACCCGGGGGGGGTTGGCTGGCCACTCCAAATGATTATCGCCCCAACGGGGAGATTGGCCCTTTTACTGCTTTGTTTCCCGCCATGGGATTAATGGCGTCAATGAAACAAAAGGACAGCTCCACGGCGCCACGGCGCCGCCGTGTCAGCGAGGCCATTGAAATCGCCAAGGATTACCAGACCGATGTTTACTGGCAGGGCGAGGTTGTGTGGCGTTATTCCGATTGGAAAAAACAATCCAGAGCCAGCCGGGAACTGGTCGCCGCTGTCTGATCAGCCCAGCAACTCGATCAGCCGTGCCCGGGCGGGAGTGAGGTTTTTGTAGTCGGCGATGGCGTCGGGCATCGTTTGCAGCGCCTCAAGTAAACCAAGCCGCGCCGGCTCGTTGGCCCGCACTTCAGCCAGCGGGAAAACCTCGAGACGGATGCCGAAGAGAATGCCGCCGGTCTCCGGCAGCGCAACCAACGCCTGCCGCTCGATGCGAAACCACACATCCCCCAAGCCGATGTCCGGCGTGAGTACAGGCAAACCAAGCGCCGGGTGTTGATTAAGCGCCGGGCTGGCGGTGAGCCCCCAGTTGGCGCGGAGCCACGCTTGGCCAACCGGCATCTTCGTCAGGAAACCGCGCGCCTTTTCGCCGAGTTTTTTGTTGAGCGTCGGGACAACGGCGTGAATCCAGTCGAGCGGCCGGCCGACTTTTTCCTCGAACGCCCACGACGACGGAAAACAGACACACCCGCCGAGCAGCACAGGCATGCCGGCGGCGTTCGGCGCAAGCAGCAGGAAGTCCGGCGCAAGGTCTTGGCCAAGCGTTGGCGGCTTGGCGGCGGTGCCCCAGTCGGCAAGCAGCCGGGCGAACTCCGCCAGCAGCGGCTTGCCTTCCGGCAGAAGGACGCTGTGGCGTTCGGGATGGTCCGTAAGGATTTTTTGGCGCTGGGCTAACAGCGCGTCGTCGCCGGTGTGGCTGCGAAAAAACCGTGCCGGTTCTCCGCGCTCCAACCCCATGCGAAACTCAAATTTGCCGGGATAAAACAGGTTGTCCATCAGTCGAAATTGATCCTCCTAGGGAGCATTATGCCAAAATCGGGACGGCTTGGCCATGTAAAGAGGTTGCCAATCGGGCCTTTGCGGGTAGTCTCTGTCGTCCGCCGGGAGGCGGGTTGAATTTGTCTCCCACCCGGCGCGTCCGTCTGCCTGTTCGCGTGGATAAACCTAAACCCAACTATTTTCGGGACGGTATTTTTATCGTCGTAGTGCTTCTTGCCGTGCTGTCGTTCGAGTTGTTTTCCGGCACCGGCGGCGAGGTTCGCACCTACAATGTCCCGAAGGAAAAACCGGTGCGCGCCGCTGCGCCCGAAGCCAAGCCGAATCCAAGTTTACTGATCCAGTTTGCCAAGCCGGAGGACTGGATAGACAATACTGATGCGTCCGGGCTCGCGACACTCTCTTTTGCACTGCCCGGCAATGCAGGAGTCAGTGCCATACCATTGCCAGCGCGGCTGGCGGAAAACCCGATGATCGTCAACATGTGGCGCGAGCAGGTGGGCCTTGGCCCGGTGGACGAAGCCTCGGTAGAAGGTCTCACCAAGCCGATTATGATCGGTGGCATCACGGGCCGGCTGTTTGACTTCGCCGGCACCAAGCCGCTCCCGGGCCAGGATGATCCACCCCGCATCGTCTCCGCATCAGTCGTGCTTGGCCAAGTCGGCTGGTTTTTCAAGTTGTCCGGCTCAGCCGGCGCGGTCGATCCTCAGTTCGCCAACTTCACGAATTTTATCGCAACGCTCAAGTTCCGACCGGCGGCAAGCGAAGTGAACTTTGATAAAATAATGGCGGAGGCACGGCAGGCCAATCCGCCACCGCCCGCACCAGCCGCTGTTGGCCCGTCGTGGACCACGCCGGCCGGTTGGGCCGAGCAGCAGCCCACCGCCATGCGCCTGGGCAATTTTACCGCCGGAGACGGCAAGGCGGAGATCACGGTGATGACGTTCCCCGGCGACGTAGGAGGGCTGTTGGCCAACGTCAACCGCTGGCGCGGCCAAGCGGGGCTGTCGCCGGTTGATGCCGCCGGCTTGGCCAAGGCGACGGAGCAAGTGAATGTCGCCGGCACGCCGGCTACGATGGTCGAGGCCATCGGCGCCGCCAACGGTTCGCTGAGTGTGTTTCACCCGGCGGGCGGCCAGACGTGGTTTTACAAAATGAGCGGGCCGAGCAATGTTGTCACCGCCGAGAAAGGTGCGTTCATGGAGTTCCTCCAGTCCATCCAGTTCCCGAAACCGTGATGTCGTTGCTCAAACCGTTTGTCCAGTTTTGGTGCTCGTTGCGCCTAACCGTGACCTGCCTCATCGGGGCGATGGTGCTAGTGTTTGTCGGCACGCTGGCACAGGTGGACCAGGGACTTTACGATGCGCAGAAAAAATATTTCCGCAGCTATTTTCTCGTGCCGGAAAGCATCGGCGGCGCAGGCTGGGCACAAATCCGAGTCGGTAGTTCGCAGTGGATGCAGCCGGAGCATTGGAACGAAATCGAAGGTTCTCAGTTTAGCCTGATCGACTTTGAGGCCTTGCACGACGGTCAGCGGGCGGCCATCTCAGTCACCAAACTGGCCAAGAATGCGGGCGGAGAACTGGCCAATGTCAACCGCTGGCGCAAACAGATCGGCCTCGAGGAAATCGAGCTAGCGCAACTCGAAAAAACAAAACAGCCGTTCGCAGTGGACGGCAACCCTGGGACGTTCGTCGAGATGAGGGGAACTCGTGATGGCAAGCCGGCCGCGACGCTGGGCGTCATTCACACCATCACCTATCGGACGCTACCAGAGACCTGGTTTTACAAGATCACCGGCGATACCGCTGCGGTAGTGAAGGAAAAGGATGCCTTCCGTGACTACGTGCGGTCGGCCCGCTACCCGGTGATGTTCAAGTTTCCTTTCGTAGGCGGCTACCTCCTGGGCATCACGCTGCTGGTCAACCTGCTCGCCGCGCACTTTCAGCGGTTCAAGTTCTCCCGGAAAAAGATCGGCATTTTCATGACGCACGCCGGTCTGATCTTCATGCTGCTCGGCCAATTGGTCACCGACAAGTTTCAGGTCGAAAGCAACCTTCGACTCGAGGAGGGCCAGATCAAGGGCTACTCCATCAGTGGCAACGAGTGTGAACTCGTGATTATCGACAAAAGCAAGCCAAACACGGACACCATCGCCGCCATCCCGGCAGAGGTACTCGGCAAAAATAAAACCTACCCGGCTGGCAGCCTGCCATTCGAGGTGACCGTGTTGGACTACTTTACAAACTCCGACCTTGGACAGCTTGGCCAAGAGCAGCCAAACAAAGCCACTCACGGCAAAGGACTTGAGTTAGCAGCGATCGACAAGGAATCGGTCACATCGCTCGAGGAGGTCAACTTCCCCGGCGCGTATATCCAGCTCCGATCCACCGAGGGAATCGATCTTGGCACCTGGATGGTCTCTGCGCTATTCGGCGCACTCCGCCAACCGATCCCCGAGCAGACCTTCGAGCACGACGGCAAGGAGTACGAGCTGGCCCTGCGCTTCAAGCGCTACTACACGCCGTACGACGTCGAGTTGATCGATTTTAAGCACGACAAATTTCAAGGGACAGAAAAGGCGCGTAACTTCTCCAGCCTGGTGACCGTGCGAGACCGCGCCAGCGGGTCTGAACGCGAGGTGAACATCTGGATGAATCACCCACTCCGCACCCACGGCAAGACCTACTTTCAGGCTAGCTTCGACCCAGAAAACGACAAAGCCACCGTCCTGCAGGTTGTCCGCAATCCCGGCTGGGTGACGCCGTATATATCCTGCGCGCTGGTCGGCCTTGGGCTA
>JABGZB010000090.1 GCA_018674955.1 Verrucomicrobiota bacterium
ATGCGCTCGTGATGGAATTGGTAGACATGAAACCTAGAGGTGGTTGTGCTCAAAAGGCGTAAAGGTTCGAGTCCTTTCGAGCGCACCATACTAAGCTTCAATGACTTAGGATTTCAGGGAGTCAAAGTTACACCAAAAGTTACACAATTTTCAACGATGTCAGGGATGTTTATTAGTGTTTCAGAGGACGTTACATATCTATTTTTTATTAGTCAAGTACGGAGTAAGCATCCCACCCCGGAAATGGATCTCATTCATGACTATGACCTTCTCTGAAAAAATGACTTCTCAAACAACTGGATAATTAACGACCCTCGCCAGCCGGACGAGGATGTTGGGCTGAAGAAACCGAGTGAGGACAAGTCACTGGCTACCCCACGGCATCCTGTAGCTAAATCAATTCAAGTCTGATTGATCGGTTTCTCCTGTTGTAGCCACTGAACAAACTCCAGCACATTGCCGTCCGGGTCTGCGGCGTACAGCCAGCGAACCATCCCGGGGATCTCCATCGGCCCCTTCAGGAGAATCACTTGTTTTCCACGCAGATCCTGCTCGGTGGCGTGAATGTCATTAGACGCAAATGCCATGTGCGGACAAAACGAGTGATCATCGGCGGCGCGGCTCTTGGGCAAACGCAGCGACTGGAGTAACTCGAGGCGCGCCCCCTTCATCTCGAGATAGGCGAAGGCTTCACCGTGGGCCTCGTCCACTTTTTTGAACAGAAATTTCAGCCCGATTTTCTGCTCATAAAAGTCTATAGCAGCGTCAAGGTTCGACACCCCAACGGCAATATGGTCGAGCTTGATCATAACAACCCAATGAGACGGGAATGCCAATTCACCGTCAAGCGGTCAGAAAAAAAATGTCGATTTAACTCTTGCCGCCGAACAACAACCATGCGGCGTTCAAGTGGTGGAGCGGGTTGGTTTAGTTGCTAGCAGCTTCCAGTTCCTTCTTGGTCCTGCCGCTGTGTTTGCGGAGGAGGTTGACGGTTAAACCGCAATGCTTAAGGATGATCACTTTGTCTAAAAGTTTTCTTTCTGCACTCTAGACTAAATAGACTAAAGCGCCCATCCCTGACGATATTCACGCTGGACAAAACGGTTTGCTGATTTGTTGTTGGTAACTCGCATGTTGGGACCATCCCAAAGAAGAAGTCCTTCGGTACGAATGGCTAAATTACCCAATAAAACCACCTCGGTCAAGGGGCCGGAATAATCGAAGTGAGAACAGGCCTTTTCACCCCCCTTACATGCATCCACCCAATTCTGTTCATGTGAACCCTTGACACGAGTAAGTGTTTTATCCGGTTGCTGGAAGTCACGCATACGCGATAATGGTAGCAAGGTTGGCATACCGCCGTGGGATTTATGCATGATCTTACCTTTGCTCCCAACGTATAGCACTCCATCGACCGGCCACTCCTCTTCCGGTTCAAGTTCTTCGGGACGCGGTGGTTTGATGCCTCCATCGTACCATATCATTTTTACAGGAGGGAGCGTTCCTCGAGACGGGAAGTGGTAGGTAACCAAAGAAGCTAGAGGAGCTGTTTCAGCATGAATATGGGTGCTACTAGCTTCAATACTTTTAGGATAACCCAGTTTGAGAGCCCAATAGGGATGATCGATAATATGACACCCCATGTCTCCCAAGGCGCCAGTGCCGAAGTCCCACCAACCTCGCCAATTAAAAGGGACATAATCTGGGCTGTAATCACGATATGGAGCAGGACCTATCCAAAGATCCCAATCCAGAGTCTCGGGAACGGACTGTTTTCTTTTAGGTCGCTGCGCCACTCCCTGAGGCCAATATAATTTCCTTTCAAACCGCGTGCCGCGTAGAGGTCGATCACTCCAGCAGTGCACTTCACGCACTTCCCCAATAACTCCAGCCCGAATCCATTCCACTGTAAGTCTCGAACCCTCTGAAGAGTGCCCCTGATTGCCCATCTGAGTCGCCACTCGATACTGACGAGCGGCTTCGTCCAATTGGCGGGCCTCCCAGATGCTGTGAGTCAGCGGCTTCTGTGTGTAGACATGTTTTCCTCTACGTATGGCTTCCATTGAGGCAACAGCGTGCGTGTGGTCGGGAGTAGCCACAATCACCGCGTCGATCTCTTTCTCCATCTTGTCAAACATTACCCGAAAATCCTTAAACCTTCTGGCTTTAGGGAATTTTTGAAAAGTCTTGGCACCCCGCTTAAAGTCTACATCACACAGGGCCACAATATTTTCATTGGAGCACTTTTGTATATTCCCTGATCCCATGCCTCCAACGCCAATCGCCGCAATGTTGAGTTTATTGTTCGCTGATGTTGCCTGGATTCTGGATAGAGTGAGACCCGAAATTCCGATTGCTGTACCAGTCTGATGCATGAACCGGCGTCGATTCATGACGGTCTGAAATTGAGGGTAGGAATGCATTTTCCAGAAATCTGCCGAGGCGATCTGTTATTTACACGAAATTAAGGTGTGAACCTAGAAAATCTTTCTAATCGAATGATCTGGAATCAAAAACTTGGGCCGCTATTTCCCTTCAGCTTTGAATTCTTCACCCGTCTTGCCGCCGTGTTTGCCTGTTATTTGTCAAAGTGTAACCAACCGCTTGAGCGTAACCAATCTTCCAAGCGTGCAGGCCATGAGGAGACCGGATTCTTACTTGGCCGCAAACCATAGCCATGCCCCCCCTTGGCGTAGATGTGCAACTCTGCACCCACGTTGTGACGTTTAAGCTCGGAATAATAAAGAGCAGCAAAAATTGCCCGGTCAGAATCGTCATGGGTAATGGCAATAAATGTTGGAGCCGTCTTGGCATTGACCTTCACCAGCGGATCAAGCGTTGATGAATCCCTTTTCGCATTCCCGAGATAGGCCGGATAGATCAGCGCCATGAAGTTGGGGTGCATACCGAGCTTATCAATTCCATCAATCGGTTTATAGGAATCAACATCCTGATAGGAGGTGGACATGACAGCGAGGTGCCCCCCTGCGCTGAAACCCATTACGCCAATCCTCTTGGGATCAATATTCCATTCGTTAGCATTGGAGCGAACCAGTCGGATCGAACGTTGTAAATCCTGTAAGGGCCAAGGGTGCGGCTTCTTGTTGTCCCGACGTGGCACACGGTATTTTAGTACTACCGCATCAATGCCAAGACTATTGAGCCAAGCCGCGACCTCAGTGCCTTCCTTGTTCCATGCGAGCTTTCCATAGCCTCCACCCGGACAAATGATGACAGAGGTTCCCGCAGACTTACTTTTTGTTACTGGAAAATGCAGAAGCTCTGGAGTGTCCACATAGGGAATTCGAATGACATTATCAGAGCCAGTAACAGCCTCAGCCTTCTTTTGAGCAATCCATGCCGGTTCATCAGGTGCTTTACCCGGCCAGACAAGAATGGGCTCATCTGGTTCAGCAGCCTGGTAGCAATCGATATGAATCAAGAGCGCACTAAGGACTAGGATTAGTATGTGTTTCATTTGCCTTCAGCTTTCAATTCTTCACCCGTCTTGCCGCAGGTCATCGAGTTCTACCGCTGCGCCTCGATGCGATACAAATGGCCGCCCGTGCGCATGATGAAAGCATCGCCATCGACGGCGGGCGTCGCCATGAACGGCTGCTTAGCCAGAGCATTACTGGCGATGACCTCAAGTTTGCGAGTTGGCCGGATGATTGTGGCAAGCCCTTCCTCGTTAAACAGGTAAATTCGCCCCTCTGCGTAGATGGGCGACGCCGAGTACGCGCCCTTCATACGTTCCTTCCAGACGACCTTTCCGGTTCTCGCCTCAAGGCAGGTCGCGATGCCGCCGCGGTTCACGACAAACAACAAGTCATCTACCAGCAACGGCGAACAACGTTGCGGCATGCTGCGGATTGACTTCCATTGAATGTGTGAGTCGGTCACATCGCCGTTTCCATCGAGACGAATAGCCCATAGCTCCGGCCGATCGCGATCCACTGTGGCAAACACCATCCCGTGACCGGACACCGGACGCGGTGCCACCGACCAGCCTCGATGCCGCACGTGCCACAGTTCCTTGCCGGTTTCCGGGTCGTAGGCGTACAGGCCGCGTCCTGCTGGGCTGACAAGCTGTGTGCCCTCACCGCGCGGCGCCAACGCCGGCATGCAGTACGCCTTGCGATGATTGATGGGAAATGTGGAATACTCGAGGGACCGCGGTGTTTTCCAGACCGTCTTCCCGGTGACCTTGTCGAGAGCGATGATGTACTGCACGTCACGCCCGTCCACATGCACCACCAAATTGCCATCAACGAGAGTCGGCGAACTGGCCGGCCCAGCGCCCGCCTCGTGGTCGCAGTTTAAGTCGCGCCGAGTCCACAACACCCTGCCAGTGGCAGTGTCCAGACAGGCCGTGCCGTAGGTTCCAAAATGAAGAATCACCCGGCCCTCACTGATCACCGGCGTAGGCGTCGCGTAGGTGTTGTCCTTCGTGATCCGCATCGGCTTGGCCACGTCGAACAAATGCAGATCGTGAAGAATCTTCCCGTTGTCCTTGTCCACGCAAATCGCGAACAGCTTACGGCCTTTGGCCGTTGCCGTGGTCAACCATACCTGACTACCCCAGATCACCGGTGACGACCAACCTCGATTGTGAATGGCCGTTTTCCAAGTCACATTCTGCGACTCCGACCACCTCAGAGGCAGGCCGGTGGACTTCGTGTGCCCGTCGCCGCTTGGCCCACGGAACTGCCACCAATTTTCCTCGGCAGAAACTGGTGTAAGCACAAGGAACAAAAACGCGAAACAAGCCAACCGCTTGGCCAAGCTTTGCATGGTTGCCGGAAAAACAAATGAGGCTTTCACGTTGCAGTCAATTTGGAGGGAGAGAGGCCCTCTCGGCGGGCGCGAGTGCAGGTAACAGCATATTTGCCAAAATGGCAATGGACGATCACCACCAGTAACTCAATGAGCGTGAATGCCCGTCTTAATTGAGCTTTCATTTCAGCTTTCAATTCTTCACCCGTCTTGCCGCCATGTTTGCGGAGGAAGTCGGCGATCGTTGTGGTTAGGACTGCTTTTCGTAATAAAATGTTTTGCATTTTCTCGCGGGTCTCCTCTTGGTTTTGTCTGGACGGACTTGCGAAGAATCAGCGCTCAGCCTTGGCATAGACATCGAGCTGATGGATCGACCAGTGCTTGCCATCCGCCATCCCAATCTGGTTAATGCGGACAAAACGCGTCTTTGTTGCCGGGAGCAGGATGTCGGTGACGGGTGAATTTCCTTTCTGAGGACTGACCACCTGCTTCCATTGCTCGCCATCATCGGAAACTTCCAGCGTGTAGCGGCGCGGATAATCGGCGGGTGAACCCTCGCAGCGCAACGTGATCCCGGTGAGTTCGCGAGACTCCTTCATATCAAAGGAGAACCACATGCCCTTCCGCTGCGCACGACCAGTGTCCCATCGTGTTCTCGGATTGTTATCGATGGCCTGATCGCATCCTTTGCTCTGGTGACTGGCGGTCAGTTCCCACTTTGCCATCTCGGCTGCAGGAATCGGAGCCATGGCCAAGATCTCTGATGACAGGAACATTTCCTTGCGATCGGCGATGGCTGCACGAACCGCTGCGACGTCATCCTTACTGACGGACTTGCCCTTGTTTCCCCATGCACTGCGTACATAGGTCAGCACCGAGCCCAGCCATTCATCATCATAGGATTCGAGCGGCAACATTGGGCCAGGATACGACTTGCCATCCAGCTCGCCATGCATCCCTTTGAGCAGGATCTTGATGGGGATGGTTTTCCGTCCGAGAACGCGAGGCGAACCCACGAGTGGGGCTCCGAGCATTACTCCATCCAAACCGGGAGCGGAAGTGCCTTTGCCGTTCGCTCCGTGGCAGGCAACGCAAACGGTCTGGAAATTCACCTCACCCTGGGCCGCGAATTTGCTCTTCTCCTGACGGCGTTTGGCATCGACCATCCGGGCATGCCCGATCTCGGTGATGCGGCTCATTGCT
The DNA here is from genome assembly GCA_018674955.1 of Verrucomicrobiota bacterium. Lineage (GTDB taxonomy): Bacteria > Verrucomicrobiota > Verrucomicrobiia > Limisphaerales > UBA1096 > UBA1096. The sequence goes on from JABGZB010000090.1 coordinate 5,980, forward strand.
TCGCTATCGGGATGGCCCGCATTGGCTGCCTCCACCAATTCATCGCCGCCTTCGACTCCCGTGTAGGCCATCGACAACACGACTTGAATCGCGACATCGATGTCGGCATCAGAAGCAAGCGGTTTGATTGCAGTGAGCAATGCTGTATTCCTCTTCAGCAGTTCGGGTTCGCAAAGTCGTACCACCGCCGCACGGACACGGGCATCTGTGTCTCGCATTTTTTTAACGATCAGATCTGTATCGAAAACTCCGAGTCCCTCCAGCGTCCACAACGCATGTAGCCTGCCTAACGGGCTCCCGCCACTCTCGGCCAGGCTTTTGAGCGCAGGAACAGCACCCCTATCCTGACGCACGACGATCAACTTCTGAGCCATGTCCCGCCACCAGCCATTCGGGTGAGAAAGCGTGTCGACCAGTTCTGAGGTCGGCGCCTTGAGCATCTGTGGTTTCTTTCGGCGCTCGATTGATTCATGGACGATGCGATAGATCCGTCCGCGCTGAATGTTCTTATCCAGCCCGTAGTTTTCGACGATCGGCCGAAGGTACGAACCGGGGCGCACCCAGTTGCCCTCCTGAATGATCCCGCGGTACATGTCACAAAGGTAAAGGCACCCGTCCGGCCCCGTCTTGGCATTGACGGGCCGAAAGTTGGCATCGCGGCTGCGCAGGAATTCTGTGCCTGGCGTGGCATTGTGCACTACCAATTTACCATTCTCATTCACAACCTTTGCACGACGCACCAGCCGCCCGACCGGTTCTGGAATGATGTAGTCGCCGTAGAAATCTTCGGGCAGGCGATCGCCACGAAAAATGTGCTGACCTGCGCAGCCGGTGAAATTATTGAGCGTCAGACTGTCGGCACGGAATCGTCCCTTGCCACCCTGCACGTCGGGAATCTGTACTAGCGGGAACACTTCGCGAAAACCATTCACCTGCTCACCGGGGAGAGAAATTTTGCCGTAGACGAGCGGTCGTTGAAAATGCATTGCCGGGTTCTCCCCACCTGCCGTGCAGAAAAAATTGCGCCCGACGTCATCATGCGTCACGCCCCATTGACCAGAACCACCGGGAATATCTTCAGCGATCACCTTGTCCCCTGCCCAGCGGTAACGCTTGGCGGTGTAGGTCACATACATCCAGTTGTCGATGTTCCACTCGAGTCCACTGGGCTGGTGCTCAAGGTTACCCCCGCGCTTGCCCCCTTCGTAGACCAGTTTCTTCTCATCGGCGATGCCATCGCCGTCCGTGTCTCGATAGCTGTGCAGGTCAAAGGTATCCGTTTCACGAATCAATACCCGATCATCAATCGGCTGGATCATTCGCGGCAGCTTCAACCCATCCACGAACACCGAGCGTTTGTCCATGCGGCCGTCGTCATCGGTATCCTCAAGGAGCACAACACGACAGATCGGGTTGTGCTGGTTCTTGCCATCGATTTCCTGCATGTAGGTGTTCAACTCCGCCACGTAGAGTTTTCCATCGCCATCGAATGCAATCGCTGCTGGTTCCTGCACCATCGGTTCAGCGGCCACAAGCTCGACGCGATAGCCCTCCTGGAGCTCCATCATCGCCATGCTTTCTTCCGGCGAATAGGTGCGGGCTTTGGTATCATAGAGCTTCTGATCGAAGGGTTCTGCAAGAAGCACATTGCCTGAAAACAAGGCAAGACCGATCCAAGTGAGAGGCCGTAAACTACGGAAACAGGAGAATTGGGGAAACAGGCAGTGCATCATAAGATATATACGGAATTTATTTAATAAAAATTAGTAGTCGCCATCTTCCACACGTCCACGCTGTCTACTTTAATCTGCTCATCTCCACTAAAGATTTTCACCTCATTACTATTTTCAGTTTCAGGATAAACAACTTGAGTCATACACTGTCTTCCGTTGACAAATACTTCAATAATAGCCTTATCAATGAAAATATTTAATTGCAGTGTTTCGCCCTTCTTTAACTCAAAAGGAGCTCTCTATTCTGACACCTTTTCTCTAAATCCTAGTTTTCCGAGATCGGCGGTCTGGCCCATTAAGACAGATCGCATTTTGCCTGTCGATCTCTCCGCCGAAGCAGCCGAGTTCGGAACCCTCACAGCAACCAACCTTTTCGATAGGGCGTGTGAAGAAATTCGTTGGCATCTGCGTGATCGAATTCGAATTTCTCCGCGTTCCAGTTCAGCTTCACCCCGGGCGTTCGCTGGGCGGCTACGCCGAGCAGCACCATTTGAGTGAGCTGTCCGCCGTAGTCGGCAAAGTTGGAGCTGGCGGGATTGCCATCCTTGCAGGCGCGAAGCCAATCGCCCATGTGTCCGCCCCTAACGCGCGGAATCGTTTTCTCGGGGCGGACGAAACCTTTCATCCGGATTTCCGGAATGAGGCGAGCCCCACCCGCTCCGTGAGAACCGTGCAAAATAGTTTCCTTCTCGCCGTAGATCACCGCACCGCTTGCCGGTAGTTTTCGACCTTCCTCCAGCATGGGTGGGCGGGGAACCGTGTAGACCCCATCATGCCAGACCAGCTTCATCGGGCAGAGTGTTCCACGTTGAGGAAACTCGTAGGTTACGGTGGCCGCTATGGGGTGGGCCTTACCGGCTAATTCAGGTTTGTGGTGTTTGACTTCAGCGGTGATGCTGCTGGGATTCATGAGGTCCAGCGCCCAGCATGCGGGATCCAGAATGTGACAACCCATATCGCCCAGCGCGCCAGTTCCGAAATCCAACCAGGCCCGCCACTTGAACGGATGATAGGCTGGACTGAACTTCCGATCCTGCGTCGGGCCGAGCCAGAGGTCCCAGTTGAGACTGTCGGGTACAGCAGGAAAGTCCGAGGGTAAATCTCGAGCGCCAAAGTTGGCGTACCAGGGGCCGTCGTCCGGACGATCGGTCCAGGCGTGCACTTCTTTGACATCGCCGATGGAACCGGACTGAACCCACTCGCGGACGACACGGATGGCATCCGAGGAATGCCCTTGATTGCCCATCTGGGTCTGAACCTTGGACGCGCGTGCCGCAGCAGTAATCTTGCGCGCTTCCTCGACGGTGTGGGTCAGCGGTTTCTGGCAGTAGACATGCTTGCCCATCTCGATGGCTGCCATGGTGATGACTGCATGGGTATGATCCGGAGTCGCGATCACGACCGCGTCGATATCCTTCTGTTTTTCAAGCATTAGCCGATAGTCGACATACGTGGCTGCGTTGGGATGGGCTTTAAACGTTTTTCCCGCGTACGCGCTGTCGACATCACACAGGGCGACGACATTTTCCCCTTTGCAGGCTCCGATGTTGCCCCGCCCCATCCCGCCGATGCCGATGCCGGCAATGTTCAACTTTTCACTGGGCGGGGTCTTTCCGTTCGCCCCGACCACATGCCCGGGAACGATGGAAAAAACAGTGGCCGCGGTGGTACCGATTTTGATGAATGACCGGCGTGATAGCTCTTTTTTACGTGTGTTTCTCATACTGTTTCTTCCTGTCGTTTTTTGGTGCTATTTCGTCTCTGGACCAATCCAGTGCTTCTGGATAACCAGTCACCAATCGTAGGCGTGCCAAACGGCCATATTTTATGGCAAGAAAAGCTGATCCATCAGCGGCGACGCCACCATTGCCGATGGGGGAATCATCGTATCTGTACTCGTGCACACGCTTTTTCTTTTCAAGGTCGTACAGGACGGTAAATAATTTGCCCGTCTTGACATCTCGGTCGTTAAAAAAGAACTGTGTTTCAGCTTTCAACGGGTTCCAATAAAACATGGTGCCCTGCTGGGGATTGCATGCGTGTGTTTTGTCTAACCGTACAATCTTGTTGTTCTGGTCGGTATCAATGACAAACACAGTAGAGGCCTCATCAGGGTTCGGCATGCGATCGATTCTGTCTATTTCAAGGCCCAGCACATATCGTCCACTGGCGTTCCACGGAATCGTCTGGCATTGGCCGATGTAGCCAAAAAAATGATGCTTTTTGCCAGAATTCAGTTGCTCAACCTTCAAACTGATTAAGGGTTTTATTTCAGCATAATTTTTCAGGCAACCGACGACGCTAACAAACAAAATGGCTAATACTTTCATCATAGAATAATTGTTTATATTGTAAGTGAAAATATCTGGAAACAACTGTGCCCCACCACCAGCAGCACGGCTGCGATTTTTGTGAGTAGGAGGTGTTTCATTTCTTTCGCTTCTGAGAGAACATCCACTCCATAAACCCATCTGTGAAGTACGCGAAGTCGTCAATAACATGACCTTGTGATTTGTATTCGTGATACCTGACGTCGGCGGCACCTGCATCCTTTAGGGCTTTGAAGCTGATGCGTGAGCCTTTGACCCCTTTATCGCCATCCCCGTTGAAAATCCAAATGGGGATTTGCTTGATGGCTTTTGCTTCTTCAGCATTTTGCGGGCCGTGGAAGTAGCCAGATAGTGGAGCAGCGGCTGCAAACTTGTTTGGAAATGCGCGGATAAAATTCCACGTACCCTGGCCTCCTCGAGAAAAACCGGTCAGGTAGAGCCGATCCACGTCTACGTTAGCGGTATTTGGATTATCATTCAGTTCAGCGACCATGTCATCAAGGGCGTTGATGGTCATCGTTCGATATTCGTCGCTCGACCAATTGTCCTCTTTCTTCCGATTACGAGGCACGAAAAGAATGTGCGGGTGGGCTTTTTGAATCTTTGGCAGCGACCACACCCCCTTGGGGAAACCTTTGTGCGTATCGATCGTAAGATCAGTATAGCCGTGAAGAAAAGTCACCACCGGATACTTCACACCGGCCTTGAGATGTTTCGGGACATAGAAGTGATAAGGCAGCCCGTTGTTGTGTTTCCGATCTTCGTAAAGCGTATCGAGGTTCTTGATCGACCCTATCTCGTTTCTAATCGCCTTAAGCTTTTTGGTTTCTTCTACGGTTATAATTCTAGAAACACCGGGCTGAGCAATGGCTAGTTGCACCACAGTGCAACTGAAGATTAGGGCTAAATGAACTTTATTTCGGACATAACGTTTCTTGAGGTTCATTTTTTCTGCCTAGTGCTGCCTCGATTTTGGCCCGGGTAGTGGGCTTCAGGTCGGAGCATTGCATGGCCTATTGTAGTTGGGCGCGAAGCGCTGTGTCAAGGGACAGGGCGGTAGGGATGAAGGTTCGAGTCCTTTCAAGCGCACCATTTTTTCTTCCTTCAAGCTGCACTTGGCCAAGCGCAGAACACGACTTACTGGCCGCCGAAGGCTGGGTTGAGCCAAGGCGTCCTTGCGTAAAACCAGAACGGTTTCATCGCCTCGACATGACCGTCGGAGAGCGAGTTGACACTGCGCCCGCCGTGACGCAGGTGCGGGCCGCCCCACCACGGGTTTCCAAGCCCGGTCATGCAGGAAGGGCAACCGGAGCCGTTGATCATCACGGCAGGATCGCCAATCATAAACGCGCCGAGCTTGGTGGTTGAATTCACATCGACACTCGGGTTTTTGCTGGCGTTGGCCTGCACGCCGGAGTCCACGAGGTACACCACTTTCGAGTGGTTCTTCACGCTGGAATCCTTGGTGTGTACATAATTGACCCAGTGGCTCAACTCGCCTCCAAGCACGTGGTTCATCGCGTAGTCGGTCGCTACGGGATAGGGGAAGGGCGTGCCGCCGACGTGGGTGGTCTTGATGCGTTTGCCCTTGCGCGATGGGCAAACGAGGATGTTGGTCGTGTTCAGGTACGGATCAAGCAACTCGTACCAAGTGTGGAACACTTTTGAAAAGGGCGGGTGGACGAAGATCACGACGTTTTTGTCTTCGTTGTCGGAAGTGTACATTTTGCCGGCGAGGAGGATCTGCTTGTTGTTGTTGACGCAGTACGCCTCGTGCGCCTTGGACTTGGCCTTGGCCAATGCCGGCAGCAGCATGGCGGCCAGGATCGCAATGATCGCAATGACTACCAGCAGTTCGATCAACGTAAATGCCGCCGGCCTTTGGGGTTTCATTTTAGTCTTCATGGGAATTGTTACATCATACTGTTTGCACCCAGGCTAATTCGACGGTCTTCGCGGTCCATCGAACAAGAAGGTCCAGTTCGGTCCATTTTGAAAATCCGGTTTGTCGTATGCGGCTCGAAAATAATCAATGTGGTTATCGAGAAAAGCCACGTTACCCCACCCGGGTTCGGAATCGTGATGCCAAAGGCTGTATTGAAAGGGTTTGTTAGTGGGTCCCGGAACCTCCTGTTGCCATCCGTAGGCGCAGACCGAATAGTCGTTGGCTAAAATGACCTGAGACGGTGCGCGAATCTGACTCATCTTTTTGCCGTGGAGTCCGTTGGATCCATTGGAGTTGCCGCCACTGTTGTAAAAATAACTGTTACCGAATGTGTCAAATAAGCTGGGTTTGCGCTTGGCACCCCACCGGCCCGGTGTGGCTCCGTCATCCCTCGGGCATTTGAAAATTCGGAAGACTCCCTCGTTGTCGTCTTGTTTGACCTTTCGGTTAATTGTGACATACGGATTAATCATCCGTTCCTGGGCCAAGTATTCCGTTCCTCGTTTGCCTCCCCAAGAATAATAGGACAACACGGGGCCGCCTTTATGGGAAGGTAGTCCGTCTTCGTTGTCATCGACGTAAAGAAGTGTGGCCAAGGATTGCTGGAGAAGTTGACTGGAACAAGCCGCGCGTTGGGCCGTTTTCTTTGTGGACGCCAACGCCGGCAGCAGCATCGCAGCCAAAATCGCAATGATCGCGATGACCACCAGCAACTCTATCAGCGTGAAGGCTCCAGTTTTTTTTATCATCAGCGGCCCCGCAAAAGACTCAACACCGCCCCAAAGTTCAAGCCCTATTTGGTCGTGCCCCAAAATGGCCCGAGTTGTTGACGGCTCCCGGACGGTCACTTCACGCCGTGACGGCGTAGGTGTTCCTCGAACCAGGCATTGACGGCGCCGCTCCGGACCGACGGGTGGTACGGGGCTTCCTCGGTGGGTAGTTCCCTACGGAATTGCTTGAGCAACTTGGCGTATTCGGGACGGGCCGCAAGGTTGATCCACTCGTTGGGATCGTCGGCGTGGTCGTAGAATTCCTCGGAGCCATCCTCAAAGCGCAGGTAGCGGTGGCGCTCGGAGCGCAATGAATGATTGCCGCGGGCGTAGGTGGTCAGCGTGGCAAACCGCCAGTCCGCCAAGGGATTCCTGAGCAACGGAACCAAGCTCTCCCCCTGGTTGCTCTTCTTCGCGGGCAAACCGCATATCTCGAGCATCGTCGGATAAAGGTCGATCAACCCGACCGGCTTGGAGCAAAGCTGCCCCGCTTTACCGAACTGCTTGCCCTGCGACTTGGCCGGGACGATGACGAGAGGCACCCGCGCCGATTCCTCCCACAGGCTGTGCTTGCTCACGCGATCCTTTTCACCGAGATGGTAGCCGTGATCGCTGAACAGAACGACGACGGTATCGCCACCATGCGGCCCCTTGTCCAGGGCGTCGAGTACGCGGCCAACCTGGTGGTCCACGAAGGCCACACAAGCCAGGTAGGCTTGGACGCATTTGCGAAACTGCTCGTTGTCGTTCGTCTGTAGAAAGGCGAGTCTGGGGTACTTCGGTAGTTCATGGATGCGGCGGCTGATCTCGGGGACGTCGAGCAGATCGTCATTGCGGACAGGCGGCAACATCACGTCATCCAGGGGAAAAAGGTCGAACCACTTTTGGGGGACGTAGAACGGGACGTGCGGCCGAATAAAACCAACGGCGAGGAAGAACGGCTCCTTGCTCTCCCCGGCGAGGCGTTCCACGGCCCAGTCGGCCGACTTGTGGTCGCTCATGTCGTCGTCCTTCTCGGGAAAGGCACCCCAGTCGGTCTGGGTGCCTGTCCACGGCACGTCGGGCAAATGGTAGTTGAAACGCCTCCCGCCGGACGGCTTGGGGCCGGAGCCGTCGAACTTGCTGCCATAGGAATCAAAAGCCAGCTTGGCCGGATACCCGTGGGTGATCTTGCCGACCGCCAACGTGCGGTAACCATGATCGGCGAAGCAATGCGAAACCATCTGGCCGTGGAAGAAGGTCTTGTCCTGCTCCATGGCCTTGCCCGCGGGCTGTTGGTAGACACCCGTGACATGGGGATAGTAACCGGAAAGGAGCGACGCGCGAGACGGCCCGCAGATAGGCCCTTGGCAATGGGCGTTGACGAACAAGGTGCCCCGCTTGGCCAAGCGGTCGATGTTTGGGGTGCGGGCCTGCGGATGCCCATCGAGACAGCCGACCCAATCGTTGAGATCATCGATGGCGATGAAGAGCACGTTCGGCTTGGCCAAGGAGTGGGCGGCGGCAGTCAGGCACAGCGCGAGCATGACGGTAAACTTTCGACAAGTCATTTGCTTGGTCAGCAGACGGTGCGCGCGGCCAAGCCGGCTTTCAAGTTTTCAGTTGCACGATTGCTCCGGCGTTTCTGCTGGCCAAGCGGGGGGTCTTCGGAAAGACTGCCGCCCTCCGAGGCGGCCAGTGAGCAGCTTGAATATTGTCCAGATAACCCCCGGCGCCGGGGGCATGTATTGCGGAAACTGTTTCCGCGACAACGCCCTCGTGGCGCAGCTCAGGCGGATGGGCCACCATGCGCTGATGGTTCCGCTGTACCTCCCGCTCACGCTGGATGAGGCGGACCAAAGCGAGGGCACGCCGCTCTTCTTCAGCGGGCTTAATGTCTATCTCGCGCAGAAGTTCAACTGTTTCCAAAAAGCGCCGAACTGGCTCCGAAAATGGTTAACCTCCGGATGGCTACTCAAATGGATTGGCAACTTCGCCGGCAAGACCCGTGGCGCAGAAGTCGGCGATCTGATGCTCTCGATGATGCGCGGCGAGGCGGGCAACCAGGCGCGTGAACTCGAGCAGCTTATCGTCTGGCTCAAGGAACACGAGCAACCGGATGTCATCTGCCTGTCCAATGCGTTAATCGCCGGCCTGGCGAAGCGTATGAGGCAGGAGATTCGCGTGCCAGTAGTCTGCCTGCTAGAGGGCGAGGATGCGTTTCTCGACTCGCTGCCCAGCCCGCAGCGCGAGGACACTTGGGCCGAGCTTCGTGAGCGCATTGCTGATATCGACCTGTTCATCGCGCCGACCCGCTATTACGCAGACACCATGGCCCAGCGCGCCGGAATCCCCGCCGACAAGCTCGGGCACATCCATAACGGCATCAACCTCGACGGCTTTGAGCCAAGCGCCCTGCCGGACGACCCGCCGGTGCTCGGCTACTTTGCCCGCATGTGCCCGGAGAAGGGACTCGACACGCTCGTCGATGCGTTCATCCGTTTGAAGCAAACCGACCAAGTGCCGGGGCTCAAGCTGGCCATCGGCGGCGGCTGCCAACCGTGTGACGAGGCTTTCGTCAGAGAACAAAAGCAGCGGCTCCGTGATGCCGGTCTGCTCGGCGACGCGAAATTCAACCCGAACCTCGACCGCGACGCGAAGCTGGCGTTTTACCGCAAACTCACCGTGCTCAGCGTCCCGGCGACATACGGCGAGGCGTTCGGCCTGTACGTGGTCGAGGCGATGGCCAGCGGCGTGCCTGTCGTGGCGCCTGACCACGCCAGTTTCCCCGAGTTGATTGAACAAAACCAAGCCGGCGTGATCTGCGAAAAAGGCAGCGCCGCCGCCTTGGCCGATGCAATCGGGCAGTTGCTGCTCGACCGCGAGCGCTTGGCCAAGTGCGCCGCCGCCGGCCGCCAAACCGCCGTGCAAACCCACAACATCGAGCGCATGGCCGAGTCGTTCATCGCCCGCCTGGCCAAGCTGACCTGAATGTTTTCCCGCTTTGCCGCTCGGCAGTCTGGCCGTAAGATCGGCCGCCGTGAAAAGGCTCCGACCCACCTTGACCCTATTGAGCGCCGCACTGGCTGGCTTGGCATCGACCGGCTGCCAGCCAAGCGCCGCGACCGATGATACCCCCGCCGCGACGGCGGAAGCCAAGCCCGCCACACCCCAGCTCACCGAAACCGTGACCGAACCCAAGCCACCCCAAGAGGAAGCCAAACCGAAACACACCAACCGTCTCGCCAATGAGGCGTCGCCTTACTTGCAGCAACACCAACACAACCCGGTCGATTGGTACGCCTGGGGCGAAGAGGCATTCAAAAAAGCGCGCGACGAGCAGAAGCCGATCCTGCTGAGCATCGGCTATTCGACCTGCCACTGGTGCCACGTGATGGAGCGCGAGTCGTTTGAGGACGAAGCGACCGCCAAGGTGATGAACGAGCATTTCATCAATATCAAGCTCGACCGCGAGGAGCGGCCCGACGTGGACAAAATCTACATGACCTTCGTGCAGGCCACGACCGGCAGCGGCGGCTGGCCGCTCAACGTCTGGCTCACGCCCGACCTCAAGCCATTTTACGGCGGCACCTACTTTCCGCCAGAGGCCAAGTTCGGCAAACCAAGCTTCACCGATGTGCTACGGCAGATCGCTGATGCGTGGAAGACACAGCGAACGGAGATCCTCAACTCAGCCAACGACATCAGCCAGCGCATCGGTGAAAGCATCGCGCTGAAAGCCAAGGCCAACATCAAACTTGATCCGCTCTGGCTGGATAAAGCGGTCGGCCAGTTCAAGTCGCAATACGATCCGCGCTTCGGCGGCTTCGGCAACGCGCCCAAGTTCCCCCGGCCCAGCCTGCCGCTGATGCTGCTGCGCCACGCCCACCGCACCGGCGACCAAGACGGCGTCCGCATGGTGCTGCACACTTGCGACCAAATGGCGGCCGGCGGCATGTACGACCAGCTCGGCGGCGGCTTCGCCCGATACTCCGTCGACGAAAAATGGCTCGTGCCACATTTCGAGAAAATGCTCTACGACAATGCGCAGTTGCTCCACCTCTACCTCGACGCCCACCTCATCAGCGGCGAGAAAAAGCACGCCGACGTCGCACGCGACATCCTCCGCTACATCCTGCGCGACATGCGCCACAAGGACGGCGGCTTCTACTCCGCCGAGGACGCCGACAGCGAAGGCAAGGAGGGCAAATTCTACTGCTGGACCGAGGCCGAACTGAAGACGCTGCTCACGCCGGAGGAGTTCGCTTTGGCCAAGCGACGCTACGGCATCACGCTCCACGGCAACTTCGAGGACCACAGCGACCCCGACCCGCTCAAGAATCAGAACGTCCTCAGCATCGTCGATCCCCAGCTCAGCGACACCGAGCGAAAGCTGCTCGACTCGGCCACCAAAAAAATGTTCGACGTCCGGGCCAAGCGCGTGCGACCGCACCTCGACGACAAGATTCTCTCGTCTTGGAACGGCCTCATGCTCGGCGCGATCGCCCGTGCTGCAGTCGTGCTCAACGAGCCGAAATACCTTGAAGCCGCCGAGGCGAATCTTGCGTTTTTGCGGCGCGAACTGTGGGACGCCGAAAGCAAGACACTCTACCATCGCTGGCGCGACGGCAAACGTGATGACGTGCAGTTGCTCGACGCCTACGCCTTCCTGCTCGACGGCGTGCTGCACCTTTACGAAGCCACGCTTGAGCCGAAACATTTGCAGTTCACCATCGAACTCGCCGGCACGATGAAGGCCAAGTTTTACGACGAGGCCAACGGCGGCTTTTGGCAGAGCGTCCACACCAAAAACCTCATCATGAAGGTTAAGGAGGACTACGACGGCGCCGTGCCCTCCGGCAACTCGGTCGCCGCGCTCGCGCTGCTTCGGCTCGGGAAAATCACCGAACAAAAGGAGTTCACCAACATGGCCGAAAAGTCGCTGCTGCTCTTCAGCGACAACATGACCAACGGCCCAAGCGCCGTGCCGTACCTTTTGCAGGCGCTCGACTTCCTCGTGCACGAACCGCGCCGCGCCGTGATCACCGGCGACCCCAAGTCAGCCGAGGCGCGCGACCTCATCGCCGCCGCACACGCCGCCTATCAACCGAACAAAGTCGTGCTCGGCGTCACCGGGCCGGTGGAGGAATTCGCCAAAACATTGCCGGAGGAAAAAGTGTCGGCCGTGTACCTCTGCACCGGCACCGCCTGCCAACCGCCGACGAGCGACTCACTCAAACTGCGCGAAATGATGGCCTCGAAAACGCTGCCGTAACCGACGCCGCTTGGCCAAGCGACCAACCCCATGCACTGCATCGTCACCGCCGGACCAACTTATGAGCCGATCGACCAGGTTCGCCGGTTGACCAACCACTCGACCGGCCAACTCGGCACCGGCCTGGCCAAGCGCTTGGCCGCCAACGGACACGAGGTAACCCTGCTGCGCGGCCGCTCAGCCACCCACACAAAACAGCTTGAGGGCGTTGAGCTTAAACAATTTACAACAACAGCAGACTTGGCTGATAAACTGAAGCACTCGACCAAAGTTGACGCAGTTTTTCACGCGGCCGCCGTGAGCGACTTTGCCGTTGGCCAGATTTTTCGACGCGCCGCCGACGGCCAACTCAAGCCGCTGAACGTGGGCAAACACAGCACCCGCGATGGCGACATGCTGCTCGAGCTTAAGCCGACGCCGAAGATCATCGCCAACCTGCGCGAGTGGTTTGCGGTAGCATTTTTGGTGGGCTGGAAGTACGAGGTCGATGGCGACCGCGACTCGGCGCTTGGCCGGGGGCGAACGCAGATTTCAGAAAACCAAACCAACGGCTGCGTCGTAAACGGCCCAGCTTATGGCAACGGTTTCGGGTGGCTGTCAAACAATCACCCAGCGGAGCACTTGGCTGATAAAGCGGAGTTGTTCAGCAAACTGGCCGGCTTGGCCAAGTAGCCGCGATCAGCGCGGCATCGTTTCCTGCATCTCTTGCAATATCCGGGAGAACTCGCCACTGCTGAAAACCCAGATGAGACTGATCAAGCCCAGCACAAAACTCAGGAGGCACATCAGCTTGGCCTTGGACGCAGCGGCCGCTGCGCCGTCAATGTCGCCCTGTTGCACCTTGGAGTTGGCCTGGACGGCAAACAGGATTCCAGCAATGCCAAACGGCAGACAGCAAAAGAGGGTGCAGAGAATCGCCGGGACGAGGTAGTTGATTTGGAGCGTGCCCCTTGGCCGGGCGGCTGCCGTCCTGGGAAGTGCACCCGCAACGTCAGGCAGATCTCGAAGTTTGATCCACTGGCTGCCATCCACCTGACAAACCAGCGTGTCGGCATCGGCTCGGCCCTCGTCGATCCATTCGCGGATTTCGTCGATATCCACCGGGCCGTATTCCCGTGAGTCTGATCCGATTATTTTGTAGGGCATGGAATTGGCTTAAACGTAAAGGGCTTTGCGGAGTTCAGCGACGAGGTAGCTGATGTGTGGATATCGTTTGTCGGCCTCGAACTCGATGCACGTGAGAATGATCCGCTCGACGGCGGCTGGGATGGACGAATTTAGGTCTCGCGGCGCGGCGAAATGGGAATCGCGGTTCTTCTGCGCCAGCAACACCTCGCGGCTTGTGTCGCCGTTGAACGGCTTCTGGCCGGTCAGCGTCTCGTACATGGTCACGCCAAAGGCGAAGATATCCACGCGCTGATCGATCTCGCGCCCACGCAACTGCTCCGGCGCCATGTAAACCGGCGTGCCGGGGTTGTCCGGCATCTTGGTCGGCTTCTCGGGGATGGGGCGGGAGAGGTCGAAGTCGCACAATCGGACGTTGCCGTTGCGGCTGACGAGGATGTTCTCCGGCTTGAAGTCGTAGTGCAGGTAGCCGCAGTTGTGCACGTGCTCGAGCGCCTCGGCGACGTCGATCAGGATGTTGCCGACGAACTTCTCGAGCACAGTGTCGGAGCGTGAAATGAGAATCTTGAGATTCGGGAACTCGCAATATTCCATCGCGAGAAAATGGTCGCCCTTGATTTTGCCGTGCTCGATGTAATTGACGATGAATTTGTGGTCGCAAACCTTGGCGAGAATCTCGCAACCACTTACGAATCGCTTCTTCGATCTGGAATCTTTGCGCAACTCTGGGTGCAAACGGCGTACGGCGACGGGGCGCTTGTCGGGATCGGTCGCCAGCCAAATGTCGGCCATGCCGCCGCTGTTGACGACTTCCTGCAGGTCGTAATCGCCGAAATGTCCGGACTCCCCCGGCTCGGGATTTTTCGCGCCAAAAATATCCAGCAAACCCATCGACTTACTTTTCCATCGATCGGCCAGACCGAAGGAAATGAACCACCACTGCCGCAAGAATAAACACGCCCACCCCTATCACGCCGATCCACTGCACCTTGCTCCATATCGACCAACCGGCGCCGATCGTGGCGGCAACCAGCGCGACTAGCATGGCAGCGTTCAGCGCGATGCGTTTGTTGCCCTTCGGCAACGCGTCGCCCATGAGGCTCTTGCTGTTGATCATCAGGAAAAAGGTGATGTACGCGATCGGCAACAGCACCATGCCGAACACACTCGTCGGCACCGCGAGCCAAAAGCGGGCGTCTCCATCGCCCCACAAAAACAGGAAGCCCAGCGCGCCCGTGATGCCGGGCAGGATGGAGCCAATCCGGTGCTTCATGCCGCCGATCTCGGCCCCGAGCATCTCGGTGACAGTGAAGCCGTTGATCAGCATCAAAATGATTATCGTCGAGACCGCCATGCCGAGCACGCCGATACCGAAGACCGTCTGCGATACAGCCTTGTTGCCGGTGAGGTTCTCCAGCGAACCAGCCAGTTGAAAGGCGTCGCGACTCACGAGCATCGCTGCAAGTTGCTTGTCCGTGCCGTTTGGTTCTTTGGCTTCACCGAGTTTAGCCTGTATGCCGGATAAATTCTTGTCATAAGCGCCCTGCAGCTTTTCTGTCAGCGCGGTTCTCTTTGCGGGATCCAGCAGTCCTTTGTCGTATTCCCCGTGGAACTGGCTAGCGGAAGCGATCACCACGCAGGTCGTAGCCAGAAAAAACGGCAGGAACAATCCAAGCGAAAGGTCGAATGTGGCCAAGCCGCGGTGTTCCCTGCCCCAGCCCTTGCGCAGCATCGAGTACGGCAACAGGAAGGTCATATTGATGCCCACAGCGGTGGCGGCGGCAGTCACCATTCGATCGCGCTGCGAACTGAGGATGACATCGTTCCAATAGCCCGGGTCGCTCGATTCCTTTATAATTTCCGTGAACTTGGACGCCGGCTCGGAGAGTAGACTGAAATTGGGAATGAAGCCGGTGAAAATCGCCCCCCAATCAAGGCTGCCGGACATCGCCACGACGACACCGAAAAAACTCACTACCACGATGGCCACCATGATTTTCAGAATAATCTCGAAGACCTTCACCCCTTTACTGCCGCTGTCGTACGACCACACCACTGCCGCACCGATGACAAAGAGCAGCAGCGCGCACCAGTACTTGCCGCTGTCGCCGTCGAGGATGCCGAAGTTCTGCTGAATGGCGGCCGTGCCGAGCGAGAACTGCGGCATAGCCCACACGAGGTTGGCCAGCATCGCGGCGCTGAGCCAGCCCCAGCCGAGCACTGGGTTGATGTGTTTGTTGATCGCGCGAAACGGTTTCTCGCCGGTAGACAGCGTGACATAGCCGATGACCGAGAGCATCAGCACGCCGAAAACCATCATCATCGGCTGCAGCCAAAGCAGCTCGTAGCCACCAATAACCCCGATGTAAAGGCTGCCAGCGAGCGAACCACCACCGAGGGTGATCGCGCCCTGCAGCCAGCCGGGGCCAGACAGCTTGGCGAAAGTGCCCCAGCGGGAAAGGAGCGGTTTTTGGCCGGCCTCCGCGAGGAGGGTTTTTTCGGCGGCTAAGTTATCGTTCGAGTCACTCATAGGTCAGATTGAGTTGCGCTTGGCCAATCGCTTGCTTGGCCAGAGAACGCGGGGAGTCTGGAGAAAACCGAGCCGGAAACAAAGGCAATTCTCCCGCCAAGCGCCAAAAGAAAACCGCCGACCCCGTCAAGGGCCGCCGGTTAAATTTAGCCAAACTTTTGGCTTTGGCTCGTAATGTCCGTTTAAAGCTTCGTACTGCCGTAGATGATGCCGGCGTCCAGAGTTTTTTTGATCAACTCGCCCGCCTCGGAAAGGTGGGCGGCAGTGTAGGGATCGAGCGTTACGCCCTCGGTTTTTTGGGCAACGTCGATGCGCTTGGCCAGGCTACGTAGCTGCTGGCTCGCCAGATTGGCCAACGGCCGCGAGCTGGCGCCGCGCCACGATCCAGGCATGCTGAGGCTGACCAGGCGCTCAAGGTGTTCGCGCTGCAGGTTGCGACGCAGGCTCGAGATCAGCGGCTTGCGGGCGGTGTGCTTGCCCTTGGCCGGGGCCTTCAGTTCGGTCCAGATGGCGGCGTCGAGTTTGCCGAGGATTTCCGGCAGCGTGATGGCGTCCTTGTCGGCCTCAACGAGGAATTCGTTGTCGTACACGCGGCCCAGCGAGGTTGGATTGAGGATCATCGTGAGTGTGGAGGCCTGGATACCCATGACTTTCTCGTGCACCGGCCAGGTGGTGTCTTTCATTGAACTGGAGAGGTTATCGATCCAGCGATCGCCTCCCATACGGCGGAGCAACTCGTTGCTGAGGCCGAAGGCCTCGTCGTTGAAGGCGTTCTCGAGCATGAACTCGAGTGCCTCGCGCTGCCGCTTGGCCGGCACTGGGGTAATGGGATAGCGGTCGCCAGGGTCACCTTTCTTGTCGCGGTTCACGAACGAACCGCCGATCCAGTTGCCCATCATGCTCAGCGATCGCGACTGCAGCGAGAGGGTGAGTTGATAGCCGTAACGCGCCTTGGCCCAGCTTTGGCCCTTCTTCACGAAGTGATCGAGCAACTGTCCGCGATGGTGCTTCACGATGTTGATCTGGTTGTGGGCGTACTGGAGCGGGTTAGAGGCGAAGTCATACCGGCGCGCGAACGGGTCGGGGCCAATCGTGTCCTCGTCGGTGGCGAACTGCAGCTTGGGATCGGACACGCGGCTCAGGATTTTCTGCAACTCCTCCGGTTTGCTGATGATGGAGTAGCCGTACTCGATGGCCCAATGGTCGTAAGGACCGATGCCGGTCATGGTGTGATCTCCCTGTTTTTCACCGACGCCCTTGTGCATATTGATGGGCAGATAATCCATCACCGAGCCGGCCAAGGTCTCCTTGCCCTTGATCTCGTCGCTGTTGATTTTTTCCAGCGAGTGGATGCTCGAGGCCTTGAAGTTGTGGCGCAGGCCAAGAGTGTGGCCCACCTCGTGGGCGACCAACTCGGCAATCAGCGGCCCAATGAACCACTCCGGCACACCGTCGAGTGTGACCTCGGTTTTATTTGGCTTGGGCTTGTCACCGTCCTTGTCATCCTTCTCGCCTTCCTCCTTGGCCAACTCGGCAGCCAACTCGAGAGAAAACCGCATGGCGGCCAGGTCGAGCGACTTGCACTCGGCGGCACGGCAAAGGCCGTTCACCTGGCTGATGCGCCCGTACAGGCCGTCAAACTCGTTGTCGCCAATCAATTCGCCATCCACCTTGGCTAGTGGATGCCCGCCGTAGGCTTCCGCGCCGTGGGAGGCCAAATCGGCCTTGATGGAGGCACGCATCGAGGGATGGGCCAGACGCACACGCGGATCCCACTCGGGATGCTCCTTGAGCCAGGCGAGTGTTTCCGGTGCGAAACCCTCCATTGCGATGCTCGGGAGGATTTTGTTGAATTGCATCCAGAAATGACGAATCCAGCCGTCGGTCAAAATGATGTCGGCGTCGAGAATCTGGCCGGTCAGCGGATTGACCCGGCTCGGCCCGATGGCGGTGCCGACGTCGTTGTTGAGCCAGCGCACGAAGTTGTAGCGCGCGTCCTCCGGGTCTTTCTCCATGTGCGCGCCGGTCGTGGCGTCCTGATAGTAAACCTCGATAGCGTTGGCCAAGCCGATCTTCTCGTAGGCATCATTCCACATCAGGATGCCCTCGCGAACCCAACGGCGGTAGCGCACCGGCGTGGTGTGTTCGATGTAGAAAATGATCGGGTTTTTCACCGGGCTGACTTTGAGCTTGGGATCGGCCTTCTCCAGGTGCCAGCGGTTGATGTAGCGGATTTTCTTTTGCTCGTCCGTGTACTTGCCAAGGTCGGAGTAGCTCGTGGTGAAGTAGCCCACGCGCTGGTCGGCGACTCGCGGCTTGTAGGTTTTGCTCGGGGCGATCGAGCTGATCGAGTAATGCAGCGTCTTGAGTACGCCGTTGGACGACGGCGCGGTGAAAGCGAGCTCGACGTTGCCCGGGAACGCCTTAGCGGTGCGGACTTGCGCAAGCTTTGCGTTGAAGCCGCCACCCCGGCTGCCGAAAAACTTCGACGCCTGGCCGACGAGCAGCGCGTCCATGTCGATCACCGGCCGGTTCTTCGGCAACAGCGTGACAATCGGCACATCGACAATCACGCGATCGGTGAAGAGCCGTTTCACGGAGGCCTTCGACTCAGGATCGCCAGTGGAACGCACATTGAGGTTGGGCTCGATGATCAGCAGCCGCTTGTCGAGCCGCTTGAAGTAAACGTACTTCTCACCCGCCTGCAGCCCGGCGTACATCTCGCCGCTGGCCACGGTGGTCGCGATAAAAAACCGCTTCGACTCAAACCCCGCAGGCAGCGCGCCGAGCATTTGCTGATCCTTCTTGCGCACGTAGATGGAGAGCAAGCTGGACTTTTTGTCCATGCTAGAGATGACCTGTTCGTACCCCTTGAGCACTGTCGTGTACGCCGGGAAATCCGGCTTCGCGGTCGGCGGCTTCGCGGCCGGCTTGGCCGGGGCGGGGGTTTGGGCAAATGCGGTGGCTGTTAAAAGGCCAATCGAGGCGACGATGAAGATGCTCTGTTTTTTCATGATAAAAAAGCGATTCAGGCCGGAGCCATTCAAAAACACGCCCTGTGTGGGCAACGGGGAATGTGCCTCATGCTTGGCCGATTTCAAGTAAGAACCAGCCTGTTTCTAAAGCCAAACGGCCCTCGGTTCTCGACCGCTTGGCCAAGCGCGGGTAGCCTTTTGAGCGGGCAGTTAACATGGCAGCAAAGAAAATCACGGGGAAATTTGACTCCATCGAGGCGGTGCTGCGCGACATCGCGCGCGGCAAAATGGTCGTCGTCGTCGACGACGCCGATCGCGAAAACGAGGGCGACCTGATCATGGCCGCCGAGAAGACCACGGCCAAGGCGATCAACTTCATGGCCAAGTTCGGCCGCGGCCTCATCTGCGTTCCCACCGTGCCGGAGCGCCTCCAGCAACTCGGCATCGAGCGCATGGTGCTCAACAACCGCGAGGGCCATCGCACTGACTTTCAGGTTAGCGTCGATGCAGCACAAGGCATCACCACCGGCATCAGCGCCGCCGACCGCGCCCAAACCATCAAAACTCTGGCCAACCCCACCTCAATCGCCGACGACCTCGTGCAACCGGGCCACGTCTTTCCGTTGCGAGCCAAGACCGGCGGCGTCCTCCAGCGCGCCGGCCACACCGAGGCGGCGGTCGATCTCGCACGGCTTGCCGGCTGCCGGCCGATGGGCGTCATTTGCGAGGTCATGAACGACGACGGCACAATGGCCCGCCTCCCGGAGCTGCGCCGCTTCGCAAAAAAACACAAACTCAAGCTCTGCTCCATCGAGCAGCTCATCGAGTTTCGGCGCAAGCGCGAAAAGCTCGTCGCCTGCGAGGAGATCGTCCAGATGCCGACCGACTTCGGCGAGTTCGACCTCCACCTTTACCTCTCCACCATCGACGGCCAACACCACCTCGCTCTCGTCAAAGGCAGCATGAACGCCCGCCGCCGCACCCTCGTGCGCGTGCACAGCGAATGCCTCACCGGCGACGTGTTCGGCTCGCGCCGCTGCGATTGCGGCCCGCAGTTGCAACAGGCCATGAAACAGGTTTCCGCCGACGGCCACGGCGTCATCCTTTACATGCGCCAAGAAGGCCGCGGCATCGGTTTGGCCCCTAAAATAAAGGCTTACAAGCTCCAGCAAAAAGGCTATGACACCGTCGAGGCCAACGAGAAACTCGGCTTCCCGATGGACCTGCGCGAGTACGGCATCGGGGCGCAAATCCTCGCCGACCTCGGTATAAAGAAAATCCGGCTACTCACCAACAACCCTAAAAAAATCGTCGGCTTGGAGGGGTACGGGCTCGAGGTTGTCGAACAAGTGCCGATCCGCGTGAAGCCAAACAAGCACAACAAAAAATACCTCAAGACCAAGCGCGAAAAACTGGGCCATCTGCTTTGACGCCCCGAACACCTTCCACGCTTGGCCAAGCGCACGCGGCATGAACGAGTCGCTTCCCATCTGGGACATCCACAGCGAGATCACCGACACCCTCGCCGTGCAAAACCGCCTTGTGCTTGCCGCGCCGACCGGCTCAGGCAAATCCACCCAAGTCCCGCAAATCATCCTCGACGACGTCCTCTGCGGCGGCAGCAAAGTCGTCGTGCTACAGCCGCGCCGCGTCGCCGCCCGCTCGCTCGCCCGCCGCGTCGCGTGGGAACGCTCGGCCAAACTCGGCGACGAAGTCGGCTATCAGGTTCGCTTCGAAAACCACACCGGCCCCGAAACCAAAATAGAGTTCATCACCGAAGGCGTGCTGCTGCGCCGCCTGCAGGATGACCCGCGCTTGGCCAACGTCGGCGCGGTGCTCTTCGACGAGTTTCACGAACGCAACCTAATGAGCGACCTCGCGCTTGGCCTCGTCAAAAACCTGCAACGCACCGGACGCACCGACCTCAAGCTTGTCGTCATGTCGGCGACGATTGAGACCGGCCCGATCGCCCGCTACCTTGGCCAAGCGGATGACGATCCCTGCCGCATGCTCGCCTCCGACGGGCGCACCTTTCCGGTCGAGATTCGCTTCGGTAAATATCGCAATCGCGACCCCATCACCGAGCAGGCAGCCGGGGCCGTCGAGCAGATAATTCGCGACAACTCTCCCGGCGATATTTTGATTTTCATGGCAGGAATGGGCGAAATTCGTGGCACAATCAGGGCGATCGGCCACCGGCGACTGCCCGAGCCGGTCGAGTTGATCCCGCTGCACGGCGACCTCCCGCCTGCCGATCAGGACCGCGCTTTCGGCGGTAGCGACCGCCGCAAAATCGTCGTCGCCACCAACGTCGCCGAGACCTCGGTGCCCATCGACGGCATCCGCCACGTCATCGACAGCGGCATGGCCCGCGTCGCCCGGTTCGACGCCGAGCGCGGCTTTGGCACGTTGTTGATCGAGGAGATCAGCCGCGCCTCCGCCGACCAGCGCGCCGGTCGCGCCGGCCGCACCGCGCCAGGAACGTGCCACCGGCTTTGGACCGAGAGCGGCCACCTCAATCGCCCCGGGCACAACACGCCGGAAATCCACCGCACCGATTTGTCGGAGTCGGTGCTGATGCTGCACGCCGCCGGCATCGACGAGGCCACCCAGTTTGACTGGCTCGACAAGCCGGACGCCAACGCCGTGGCCAAGGCCGAGTCGCTGCTGCACTCGCTCGGCGCCTTGGCCAAGCACGACGGCGGCGGGCTGACCGACGTCGGCCGCGCGATGCTGCGACTGCCGATGCACCCGCGCCCGGCCCGGATGATCGTCGAGGGCAGTCGCCGCGACTGCATCAACGAGGCAGCGTTGTGCGCGGCGTTCATGAGCGGGCGCAACATTCTCATCCGCTCCGCCCGCGACGACAAAAATGTGCAGGCTGCACAGGAGTCGTTCCGCGACGGAGCCGACTCCGACTTCGAGGTGCTGATGCGCGCGTGGCAGTTCGCCAACGCGCGCCGTTACAACATCGACGACTGCCGCGCTCACGGCATCCACGCAGGGGCGTGCCGTGAGGTCGAGTCTGCGTTCCGGCAAATCCTCCGCTTGGCCAAGTCTAGCGACGCGCGAGCAGCTCCCGACCGGTCGAAGTCCACCGCCCTGCGCCACTGCATCCTCGCCGCGTTTGCCGACCAACTCTGCGTGCGGCGCGACAGCGGCACGCTATTTTGCAACCTGACCGATGGCCGCAGCGGCACGCTCGTCCGCGAGAGCGTCGTGCAAAAATCTCCGCTGCTCGTCATCGGCGAAATTCGGCAAGTGTCTGCCCGGGGCGACCGCGCCCAAACTCTGCTGAGCCTGGCAGCAGCAGTAGAACTGGACTGGGTGCGCGAGCTGTTTCCTGGCGACTTGACGACCCGCACCGAGTGCGGGTTCGATCCCGGCATGAAACGCGTTGAGGCCCTTGAAATAACTCGTTTTCGCGATCTCGAGCTGGGCCGGGCACGGGCGAAAGAGGCCGATCCAGAAGCCGCCGGCCAAGCGCTAGCCAAGGCCTGTTTGGGCGAGTGGTTCACGCCGAAATCGTTCGACCACTCGATCCGGCAACTCATCAGGCGGCTCAATTGGCTGTGCGTCGCCCGGGCAGATTTGGAATTCCCGCCGCTCGACGAGACGGCGATTTTGAATTGCCTGAGTGCCGCGTTTGCGGGCATGACCTTGGCCAAGCAGGCGGTTGCCGCCGACGTAAAGCCGGCGTTCCGCAAACATATGCCGAGCGAGCAGTGGGAGTGGCTCGACGAGTTCGCGCCGCAAACGATCCCTTGGCTGGACGACAAACCGAAACGCTTGGAGTACCCTGAAAAACCGACGGACAAACACGGCAACATGCTGCCGGTAGAGTTGCACGTGAAGCTTCACGACTGCTTCCGTCTGGCCGAGCATCCGCGCATCTGCGATGGCGAACACATCGTGCGGTTCAAGCTGTTGACCCCGAAAAACAGGAAGATCGATTACTGCGACAACTGGCCGACATTCAAGCAGCGCGAATATCCGAGAATCCGAAAAGACCTCCTGGCCAAGTTCCCCGGCGTGGGCTGGGTATGATTTTTTGAAATGATAAACGACATCCGACGGATCGCCGCCGAGGCCGGTGAGGCGATCATGAAAACCTACGACGGCCCAGCCGAGATCGAGACCAAAGAAGACGACTCGCCACTCACTCAAGCCGACCGCGCCGCGCACGACTGCATCATCGCCGCGCTGGAGCAACTCACGCCGGACATCCCGGTTTTGTCTGAGGAATCGGAGGGCATCCCGACCGAAGAGCGGCTGGGCTGGAAACGCTTCTGGCTCGTCGACCCTCTCGACGGCACCAAGGAGTTCATCAAAAAAACCGGACAGTTCACCGTCAACATCGCTCTGATCGAAAACAGCGAACCAACGCTTGGCGTGGTGTTGGCCCCGGCGTCTGACTTAGAATATTTCGCGGCTCGCGGCAACGGCGCATTCAAGCGGCTTGGCCAAGCAGAGCCGCAACCGATCAAGATCGCCGAGGCCGACAAGGCCAAGCTGCGCATCGTCGCCAGCCGCGATCACGCCGGCCCGAAAGTCGCAGCCATGCTCGAGCAACTCCCGGATGCCGAACTGGTGAGCATGGGCAGTTCACTGAAATTCTGCCTCGTCGCCGAGGGTGCGGCCGATCTTTACCCGCGCTTTGTCCCGACGATGGAATGGGACACCGGTGCGGCCCAATGCATACTCGAGCAAGCCGGAGGCGCCGTCTGCACCCTCGACGGCTACCGCCTGGCCTACGGCCGTGAAGACCTACGAAACCCCTCCATCATCGCAGCCGGCCACCCCGCAATAGACTGGAAGTCACTGTTGCCAAGTGATTAACAATGATTTTCTGCTTGGCCAAGCGGGCTTATTGCAATTTAGAATTATTCCAAGTATTGACACTGCGCTTGGCCAGTGGCATCTTTCCGGCATGGCAACGGACCATCCTCCAGCGTCCGGTGAATCCCTCAACAAACGCTTAGCCGAGAAGGGACTTCGGTCCACTTCCCAGCGGCAACACGTTTTTGAGGTGCTGCTCAGCCAACGCGATCATCCCTCCGCCGAGGAGGTATTCATGCGGGCTAAGCAGTCGAAACCGGAGATTTCCATGGCCACGGTGTACAACAGCCTCGACGCGCTCGTGAAGTGCGGCGTCGTGCGGCAAGTAAATGTGGATCGTGGCGCAACACTGTTCTGCTCCAACATGGGCGAGCATGCGCACTTCTCCTGCGACGACTGCGGCAAGGTTTTTGACATGAACTTGAAGGGCCTGCCGCAGGTGCCGATGGTCGACGTGCCAGGTGAGTTTGAGGTGAGAAAAATCGACATAGCACTGCACGGCCGCTGCACCGGCAAGTGTTCGGACTGTGGACGAAAGGAAGCCGTCGCATGAGGGCCGATACGGATACCATCGATGAGTTTGTCGCAAGCGACTACAAGTACGGCTTTGTCACCGACATCGATAGCGAGTCGCTCGAGCCGGGCCTGGGCGAGGATGCCGTCCGGTTCATCTCCGCCAAGAAGAACGAGCCGGAGTGGCTGCTCGAGTGGCGCCTGAAGGCATTTCGACACTGGGAAAAACTGGAGTGCCCGACCTGGCCGCACGTGAAATATCCGCCGGTTAATTTTCAGGATATCTCCTACTACAGCGCGCCCAAGAAAAAAGGCGACGGCCCGAAGAGCCTCGACGAGGTGGATCCCAAGCTGCTCGAGACGTACGAGAAGCTCGGCGTGCCGTTGCACGAGCGGGCGCGGCTGGCCGGCGTCGCGGTGGACGCAGTATTTGACAGCGAGTCGATCGGCACGACGTTCAAGGCGGACTTGGCTAAGGCGGGGGTGATCTTTTGCTCGATCTCTGAGGCGGTGCAGGAACATCCCGAGCTGGTGAAAAAATATCTTGGCACCGTGGTGCCGTACACGGACAACTTTTATGCCACGCTCAACTCGGCCGTCTTCAGCGATGGGTCGTTCGTTTACATCCCCAAGGGCACGCGCTGCCCGATGGAGTTGAGCACCTACTTCCGCATCAACGCCGCCAACACGGGACAGTTCGAGCGCACGCTGATCATCGCTGAGGAAAGCAGCCACGTAAGCTATCTCGAGGGCTGTACGGCACCGATGCGCGACGAGAACCAATTGCACGCCGCCGTCGTGGAACTGGTCGCGCTCGACAACGCCGAGATCAAGTACTCGACCGTGCAGAATTGGTACCCCGGCGACGAGGAGGGGCTAGGCGGTATTTACAATTTTGTAACCAAACGCGGCATCTGTAAAACCAATGCCAAGATTTCATGGACGCAGGTCGAGACCGGCTCGGCGATCACGTGGAAATATCCGAGCGTCATCCTGAGAGGCGACAACTCGATCGGCGAATTCTACTCCGTGGCACTGACCAACAACATGCAGCAGGCCGACACCGGGACGAAGATGGTGCACCTCGGCAAAAACACGCGCAGCACAATCATCTCCAAGGGCATCTCCGCCGGCCGGGGGCAGAACAGCTACCGAGGTCTGGTGCAGGTCGGCAAAAAGGCCGCCAACGCCCGCAACTTCTCTCAGTGCGACTCGCTGCTCATCGGCGACCGGTGCGGCGCGCACACCTTCCCGTATATCGAGGTGAAAAACACCACCGCCAACATCGAGCACGAGGCAACCACCTCAAAGATCGGCGAGGATCAGATTTTTTACTGCAACCAACGAGGCCTCGAGACACAGGATGCCGTCAACATGATCGTGAACGGTTTCTGCAAAGAGGTCTTCCGGGAGTTACCTATGGAGTTCGCCATGGAAGCCCAGAAACTCCTCGACGTCAGCCTCGAGGGCAGTGTCGGCTAAAATTTTTTAAAACGGAATGCTACAGATTAAAAATCTACAGGCGGGGATCGAGGATAAGTCGATCCTCAAGGGAATCGACCTCACGGTGAACGCCGGCGAGGTGCACGCCATCATGGGCCCGAACGGAAGCGGCAAAAGCACGCTCGCCTCCGTGCTCGCGGGACGCGACGGCTTTGACGTCACCGGCGGCGAGGCTCTTTACAACGGCAACGACTTGCTCGACCTCGCGCCGGAGGAACGCGCTCGCGAGGGTGTTTTTCTCGCATTTCAATACCCTGTGGAAATTCCCGGCGTGAACAGCGCGTACTTTTTGCGTTCCGCCGTCAACGCGATTCTCAAGCATCGCGGCGAGGAGGAACTCGATGCGATGAATTTCCTCAAAGCCGTGAAAGTGAAGATGAAAGAGCTTGGCCTGGGCGAGAACTTTCTTAAGCGCCCAGTCAACGCCGGCTTCTCCGGCGGCGAAAAAAAGCGCAACGAGATTTTGCAGATGACGATGCTTGATCCGCGACTGGCCATCCTCGACGAGACCGACTCCGGCCTCGACATCGACGCGCTGCGCATCGTCGGCGACGGAGTGAACCGCCTGAAGCGCGACGACAACGCGCAGGTCGTCATCACACATTACCAGCGACTGCTCGACTACATCGTGCCGGACTTCGTGCACGTGCTGCACGACGGTCGCATTATCAAGTCTGGTGACAAGTCGCTGGCTCTCGAGTTAGAGGAGAGGGGCTACGACTGGCTAATCAAGGAAGCCGCATGAGCAGCATTGCCACCGCAAATTCCACCGTCACCCCGGTGGAGGCGTTCGTTGCAATCGAGCAAAACGGCGCGACACTGTTGCCGCTCCGCAAGGCCGGCTTAGCCCGGTTTTCCGAGTCGGATTACCCGACTTTGAGGGATGAGGATTGGCGCTTTACAAACGTCAAGCCACTCTCCGAATTGCCGTTTCGGCCAACGCTCTCGCCGGTTAGCCAAGCGATTTTAGAAGAGCAACTTAGCGATGTTATTTTCGGCCAACTGGACGCAGATAGACTGGTCTTTGTCGATGGGCATTTCAGCTCTGCCCTGTCGCAAATCGCCGACCAGCCAAACGGCGTAACGATCTCTAACTTGGCGAATGTTGAAGTCGAACTGGGCTCACTTTCCACCGGCGACGACAACCCATTTGTCGCGCTCAACGATGCCTTTTTTACGGACGGTGCTGTTATCCAAATCGCCGACGGCCAGCGCTTGGCCAAACCGGTTCATTTACTGTTTGTCACCACGGCGAGCGAGGACGGCGACGCGGCGCACATTCGCAACTGGATTTTCGCCGGCACTAACGCACAAGGCACAATCATCGAGTCGCACATCTCGCTTGGCCAAGCGGCGAGCGTGACCAACGTCGTCACCGAGTCGCGTATCGGCGACGGGGCGGACATTGAGCACATCAAGTTTCAGGATCAATCGAACAGGGCGTTTCACCTGGCGTCGCTGTACTCGAAGCTGGGCCGCGACGCACAGTATGGTTTCCACTCGATCGCTCTTGGCGCGCGGTTGTCGCGCAACAACCTGCGCATGCGCCTGGCCCAGCCGGGCATCGAGTGCGTGCTTAACGGGTTGTACATGCTGCGTGGCCAGCAGTTGGCCGATCACCACATGATCGTCGAGCACGCCGCGCCGCACTGCGACAGCCACGAATATTTCAACGGCATCCTCGACGACCAATCGCGGGGGGTTTTTCACGGGCGCATCCTCGTGCAGCCCGGCGCGCAAAAGACCGACGCGAAGCAGACCAACAAAAACCTGCTGCTCAGCGACGACGCCACGGCGAACACAAAGCCGCAGCTCGAGATTTATGCCGACGACGTGAAGTGCACCCACGGCGCGACGATCGGCGCGATGGATGACGACGCGATTTTTTACCTGCAAACCCGGGGGATCGACACCGCCACCGCTCGGCGAATGCTGTTGCACGGGTTCGCCGGCGAGATCGTCGAGCGCATTCGGCACGACGCCGTGCGCGAGGAACTCGACGCGCTGGTGTGGAACCGGCTCGAGTCAGAGCACAAACTGGACTGAATAGTGGCGAACTTTTTGGACACAACCGTCGATGAACTGGTCGAGAATTTCGAGATTCTCGGCGACTGGGAGGAGCGTTTCGCCTACCTGATCGAGCTGGGCAAAAAACTGCCGCCACTCGACGAGTCCGAGATGGTGGAGGACAACCGCGTGCACGGCTGCCAAGCGGCCGTCTGGCTGAAAATGCTGCCGACCAACGACTCGACATTTCATATTCACGCCGACTCGGACGCCTTCATCGTCAAGGGGTTGATTGCTGTTTTATTGATGATTTACAACGGAAAAACTGCCGAACAAATCTTGGCCGATGACGGCACGGCGACATTCGCCAAACTTGGGCTCGACCGGCACTTAAGCCCGACTCGCCGCAACGGATTGTACTCGATGTTGAGCCGAATCAAGGCCCTCGCCGCTGCATCGGTCGCACAGCCCGCTTAAATATGACCACCGCCGAACCCATCGAACTCAGCCGCGACGTCGAGGCGTCGATCGTCCCCTCCGGCGACAAGGTGACGCTGCAAAAGGGCGAGGCAGCGCAGGTCACCCAGACGCTCGGCGGCACGTTCACGGTGATCGTCAACGGCAACATGTTTCGCATCGAGGGAAGCGACGCGGATGCGCTTGGCCTCGAACCGGTCAAGACTCCGGCGGAGGAAACCAAGCGGCCGGAAACAGAGGACGACCTGAAGCAGCAGATCGAGGCGCAGCTCAAGACGGTTTACGACCCGGAGATCCCGGTGAACATCATTGACCTTGGCCTCGTGTACGACAGCACGCCAACCCAGCTCGACGGCGGCTGGCGCGTCGATGTGAAGATGACGCTCACCGCGCCCGGCTGCGGCATGGGGCCGGTACTGCAACAGGACGCACAAAACCGGCTGCTGTGCATCGAGGGCGTCGACGAGGTGGACGTGCAACTCGTCTGGGATCCGCCCTGGAATCACGATATGATGAGCGAGGCAGCCAAGCTGGAACTCGGCATGATGTGATGAACCCACCCGCGGAAACAGCGAACTTGGCCAAGCGCGACGAATCAGTCGATTGGACAGCGCTCCGTGACGACTTCCCGATCCTGCGCGAAACCGTCAACGGCCACCCGCTGGTTTATCTCGACAACGCCGCAAGTAGCCAGAAGCCGCAACAGGTCATCGATGCGGTTCGCCGCTACTACGAGCATGATAACGCCAACGTGCACCGTGGCATCCACGAATTGAGCAACCGCGCCACCGAGGCGTACGAGGGCGCGCGCCAGCGAGTCGCTGACTATCTTAACGCCGGCTCCCGCCAGGAAATTATTTTCACGCGCGGCACCACCGAGGGGCTGAACCTCATCGCCAACACCTGGGCGCTCGAAAAGCTGCGCGAGGGCGACACGATTCTCCTCACCGAGATGGAGCACCACAGCAACCTCGTGCCGTGGCAAATTCTGGCCAACCGGATCGGCGCAAAACTCGACTTCATCGAGATCACCGGCGACGACGGGCAGCTTGATTTGCAGTGGCTCGATGAGCAACTCGCCCGTGCCCGGCTGCTCTCGCTCACGCATATTTCCAACACGATGGGCACAGTCAACCCGGTCGCCGAGATTTGCGCCCGTGCCCGTGCCGCAGGGGTGGTCACCGTGGTGGATGCCGCCCAAAGCGCCGGCCACGCACAGGTCGATGTGCAGGCGATCGACTGCGATTTCCTCGCCTTTTCCGGGCACAAAACCTGTGGGCCGACCGGCATCGGCGTGCTGTACGGCCGCCGCGAACTGCTCGAGGCCATGCCGCCGTATCAGGGGGGTGGCGAGATGATTTTGAAGGTCGAGTACCGCGATTCCACCTTCAATGTCGCTCCGCACAAGTTCGAGGCCGGCACACCGAACGTCGCCGGCGCCGTTGGCCTGCACGCGGCGCTGGACTACCTCGACGCCATCGGCCGCGAGGCGATTTACGAGCACGACCAGCGCTTGGCCAAACGGGCCTGCGAGCGCCTGGCCGAGATCGACGGCATCCGGGTTTTTGGCCCGGCGGAAGGCCGCTCGGGCGTGGTGAGCTTCGTGCTGCCGGACGCCCACGCTCTCGACCTAGCCACGATGGCCGACCAAAAGGGCGTCGCGTTGCGGGCGGGTCATCACTGCAATCAACCGCTCCTGGCCAAGCTCGGTGTCGCGGCGACCGCCCGTGCGAGTTTTTACTTTTACAACACCGAGTCCGAGGTCGATCGCTTCATCGAGGTACTCCACGGCGTCAGAAAAATATTTGTCTGAATGAGCGAAACCATCACAGGCGACTCCCCGATGCAGGCGGTGCTGCAGGTTTTTCCCGGCGCGCAGCGGGCGCTGTTTCGCAAGTACCACATCGGGGGGTGCAGCAGTTGCGGGTTTCAGCCGGAGGAAACGTTGGCCGGGGTTTGCGAGCGCAATGGCGATCTCCCCGTAGCCGACGTGTTGGAACAGATTCGCCAGAGCCACGAGGAGGATGCCCGCATTTTGATCGAGCCGAGCGACCTGGCCAAGCGGCGCGGCAACGGGGCGGACGTTCGCGTGGTGGACATCCGTTCGCGTGAGGAATTTGAGGCGGTGCACATCGACGGCTCGCAGTTGCTGACGCAGGACTTGATGCAGGAGATTCTCGGCAGTTGGGACAATGACCAGTTGTTCGTCATCGTCGATCACCAAGGGAACAAATCCCTCGACGCGGCGGCCTATTATCTCGGCCACGGCATGCCGAATGTCCACGCACTGCGCGGCGGAATCGATGCCTGGTCGCTTGAGGTTGACTCGGCCGTCCGGCGCTACACTCTGAATTAAAATGAACGACGAGCTTCAAAAAAAAGTCGCCGAGGCGATCCGTGACCCGAAAAATGTCGGCGAGATGGCGGACGCCGACTCGGTCGGCACGGTGGGCAATTCCGAGTGCGGCGAAATGCTGAGGCTGTGGGTGAAGTACAGGGAGCAGGACGGCGAAAAGATCATCGACAAGGCCAGTTTCCAGAGCTTTGGCTGCGAGACGGCGATCGCCGTGGCGAGCCTGGCGACTGAATTGATCCAGGGAAAAACCGCCGACGAGGCAATGGAAATGAAGCCGGAGGAACTCTCCGGCGAACTCGGCCCGCTGCCACCAATGAAGATTCACTGCGCCGAACTGGTGCAGGGTGCGCTGCATGATGCGCTTTCGCCCGAGAGCCAAGCGCTTGGCCAACCGGAGTCGCCGGCCAAGCCGGACGGGCTCGCCCCCACGCTCCGGGACAGCCTCAACGAGGGTCAGGCCAAGTCCGGCAGCATCAACATCCAGTTCCTCGACGAGTAAACCTCCGTCGCCTGCTTCCCGTCGCTCAGACCTCCTTGACGACTCCCCAGTGGACGTCGAGCTGTTTGGTGAGGTAGAGCCGAATGCCGTTCACCAGCGCCTTGGATTCCAGCTTTTGCCCGGCGGCGACGATCTGCTTGAGTGTCATCCCCGGCTTAATGCGGAAACTTTCCTGCGCGATGATAGGCCCCTCGTCGAGATGCATGCTGACGAAGTGCGCCGTAACGCCGGCAATTTTTACGCCATGCTCGTGCGCCTGCCGGTACGGCTGCGGGCCGGGGAAACCCGGCAGCAACGAAGGGTGAATGTTGATGATCTTGTTCTTGAATCGCCAGACGAAGTTCGGCGACAAAATTTTCATGAACCGCGCCAGCACGACGAAGTCCGCCTGCGCCTTCTCGAGGATGCGAAGTGCCTTGGTCTCCGCCTTGGCTCGGTTCGTCCAAGCAACATAATGAAATGGCAGGCCGGCTTTTTCGACCTTGGCCTTTAGATCGCGGTGGTTGCCAACGACGGCCACAATCTCCGTCTTGAGTTTTCTGGATTTCACCGACTCCAGAATGGCGTCGAGGCAATGCAGTTCACGGGTGACCATCAGGGCCATGCGTTGCGGGCGCTTGGGGTCCGTGAACCACCACTTGATCTCCATGCCCAAGTCGCGGCCCAGCGCGCGCAGTCCCTGGCCAAGCGATTTCTCGTTAAAAACCGTCACCCGCCAACTGGCCTGAATCGTCATGCTGAACTGCCCGCGCGTGACCTGCTCCTCCAACGCCTCGATGTTGGCCTTGGTTTCGAACAGCAGATTGGTGACTTTGGCCACGACGCCGGTCTTGTCCCGCCCGATGACAGTGATGGTCGCGTAACAATTCATTGCGGGGCGCAATTAAGCCGGTTTAAAGCGCGGAGAAAAGCGAAAACGGCCAGGCGCTTGGCCAAGCGGGTTAATCCTCTGCCTGGTTTTTTCGGATCAAGGCGAACAGGTCGCGAGCCTCGCGGAGGCCGATTGCGGCGGTGATTCCCCAGTAAACCAAGGCCGCGACGATGGCCGGGGCGAACACTTCGCCGATTTTCAGCCACACCGTCTCGTAGCCGAGATTAACCACCCATTGGCCGTGCAAAAACCAGGCGACGCCACCCGCAACCACGGCCGCCAACAGCATGCCGGCGACCGGGCGCAGCAGCGACTGAATCTCCCACTTGGGCATCTTGCGTTTGAGGGCGTACGAGAGAAGCCCGACATTCAAGAGGGAACTGAGGGCATTGGCCACTCCGAGCGCGCCGGCTTGCAGTCCTTTCGGGAACATGAAAATGAGCGGCAACAACACCACGATGTTCATGCAGAGACACACCGCGCTGATCTGCATCGGCACCTTGGTGTCGCCCAGCGCGTAAAACACCCGAGCCATCACGTTGACCGCCGAGTAGGTCAGCAGGCTCGGCGCAAGGCACATTAGCGCGAAGGACGCGCGACGGGTCGAGACGGCGGTAAACTCGCCGTGCTCGAAAAGTAACCGCACCATCGGTTCGGCCAGCACCATCAGCATCGCCGCCGCGATTGCGTTCACGAAAAACAGGTAACACATGCCACGCCGGAGGTTGTCGCGAAACTCGGGGAACTGTTTGTCCGCGGCCAAGCCGGCCAGCGTCGGCAAAAGGAACGTCGCCAGCGACACGCCGAACACTCCCTGCGGCAGCTCCATCAGCCGCACCGCGTACTCGAATGACGCCACGATCTGCGCGCCGCTGGAGCGCTCGATCCAGAACGCCAGCGTCTGGGTGATAATGATGTTGAACTGGAACGCCGCCACGCCGATCGTCGCCGGGATCATTTTGCGGACGACCTCCCGCACCGAGTCGTTGCGCCACGGCGCGACCCAGCGGAGCCTGTAGCCCTCGCGATACAGGTACGGCACTTGAAACGCCGCCTGCGCCACGCCGGCGACCAGCACGCCAAACGCCAGCGCAAAAATCTGTTCACCCAAGTCCTCCCCCCAGCGTGGCGCGACGAGCAGCACCGTGGCGATCATCACCACGTTGAGCAGCGTGGCCCCCAGCGCCGGGATGAAAAAGTAGCCGCGCGAGTTGAGCATGCCCATGAACACCGCCGCGAGACAAACCAGCAACATGTACGGGAACACCACCCTCAACAGCTCGAGCATCAACCGCGTATGCGTGTCGAACTCCCCCCACATCAGTGCCGCAGAGAGGCCCAGCATCACCACTCCGATTACCAGCGAAGAGATCACCACCAGCGCGGAGACGACGGCGTTGGCCGTGTGCCACATCGCCTTGTCGCCCTCGGTTTTCTCCTTGTTTTTGAACAGCGGAATGAATGCCGCCGTGAGCGCGCCCTCGCCCAGCAGGCGGCGGAACAGGTTGGGAATCTGGAAGGCGTAAACGAAGGCGCTGGCGATCGGTCCGTCGCCCATGAACCGGGCGTAAATCATCACCCGCACCATCCCGAGCAGGCGACTGAGCAACGTGGCCCCGGCCATGGCACCGGAGGATTTGAGCATGTCAGACAACGCGCGGGAGGCTAGGGACAAAGGCGATTGGAGTCGAGTGGGCAAGGCCAAGCGGCTGTCTTTTTTTGAACATCTTGCGAAATTTGACTCCAAATCAGCGATCAAAACCGATTCACTGCTTGGCCAAGCTTTGCCTATACTAACTCATAATTCACTTGCAATGAACAGGTTACGGATTCGGGTTCGGGCGTTGGCACGGGACTTGCCGCTTTTTTGGAGCGAAGAGTTCCGCAGACCGGTAACTCCGCTCGCGAAGAATTGACAACTTGATATGAAAAAAATCGAAGCAATTATTAAACCGTTCAAGCTGGACGAGGTAAGGGACGCGCTGGCGGAAGTCGGCGTGGAAGGCATGACCGTATCCGAGGTCAAGGGGTTCGGCCGACAAAAGGGTCACACCGAGATTTATCGGGGCAGCGAATACACCGTGGACTTTCTGCCCAAGATCAAGCTTGAGTTGGTCGTCGCCGACGAGAATGTCCAAACCAGCCTGGATGCGATCACCAAGGCCGCCAACACCGGCAAGATCGGTGACGGCAAACTGTTCGTCACCTCCGTCGAGGAGGCCATCCGAATCCGCACCGAGGAAAAAGGCGACGAGGCGCTGTAGGGCTAATCTTGTTTGTCGAAAGACAAAACAAAAAGGGAGCCGTTTCCGGCTCCCTTTTTTTAATCTCATCTGCCAGGCGTTTGGTCAGGGTCACTCGTACTTAAGCGTCACCTGGCCGTTGGCCACCTGAATGCTCTTGATTTTCACTGCGGAGCCGCTTAAGCGGTAAAACTGGGTTGTGGTGCCCCCCTGGCCAAGCGTGATCGTGCGGCTGGCCTCGTCTATGGCGGCACCACCGTCGGTCTTGTACGGGCCGTTCACGGCGGAGCTGAACTCCAACGCCAGCGTCGGCTGTACAGGCTCCTCATACTTAACGAATACAAGATAGTTCTGAACAAGGTACAAATCATTAGGATCAGTGATGTGCTGAGCAAGGCGTAGAGTAGCCTTCCCTCCAAGCTCCACAATAACCGGCTTCTTTCCTGTTTCGTTTGTTAGCAGAACATTGCGAAACTCCACGCCGGATTCACTGCCAAGGAAACTACCCAACACCTCAGTAGTCTGCTCCTCCTCATCAGTGGCACTCGTAACAAGCTCCAATGTAGCCTTAGACTCCGGCATATCAAACTGTGCCTGACGCAAATAGACCAAATAGTCACCATTTGGATAGGTTCGTGTGTAGTTAAGCCATTCTCCTTCTTCAATGTCACCAACTCCAAAATCGTATATTCCCTTTTGAGCACCACCAGCCTCGATAAATTTCTCCCTTGCCAAATCAAGTGCCGGAGCTGTGCTGACTCCGTCGTAAGGACGATAGCGGTGAGTCGCGGGCACAAGGGTCTCATTCGTATCAAAAAAATCGATCCCGATTGAGCCCTCTAATGAATTATAGGAGTCATCTCCCCAATTCGAGTCGATGCCATCCTCGGTCAATTCAGGTATCAAAACAGGGTTATCAATAAATTCACCCCACTCATAATTATAGTCCTCAATCTCAACTACAAAACTGTTTGTATCGAATGTATCAAAGTACAAATTGCGGGTGTCGGTCTCACCGTCAGCATCAGTAGCAGCAAGTACGGCATGATAGTTGACCCCTGGTTCAAGACCGTCAAAGGATACTTGTCGAGCAGTTGGGGTACCCACAACCTTTAGGCCATTGGCAATGGTATATTTTGACCCATTCAACGTGACAGAAACGTCATTCGGTTCGACCCCCTGATCGTCATTAACCACAAAAGTTATCTCTGTTGAAACCGTCAAAAAAAGGCTGCTGGCTGCTGGCATAACAGAGGCAATATTTGGTGGTTGATTCTTTCCTTTGGCACCAGAAACGGATGCATAAGCATTATCTAATATTACATTAGAGGCAGGCAATGAACCGTTGCCATCATTGTGATAAAGCAAAAGAACAAAATTCCCAGGTTTGTCGATGAAGCTGCCAGCGGGTGAATCATTCCCTGTACTAAAGTCCTCCGCTTCAGGGGTGTCCGTTACCGTTTCTTTAAACAATACTGTCTGATTGTTTTCAAGATCCAGCACCTTTGTCGTCACCTCCACCGAATTACCAGAGCCAGTCATAGACATGACGAGTCGAATATTCTCCTCCCTATCAACCCATTCCCCTTCAGTCGTCTCAGAAAAATATTTGCTCAGGCCCTTGGCAAAAAGCAGATCGTTTATGTCCTTTGCAAAGCTATAACCGGAAAGCGTACTGACGGAATTCTCCTTGGGAATAAAACTGAGAACCGCAAAGGAATCGGGCTGATTAGACGCGACCAGATCAACACTGAACTCAACCGTGGTTCCATCCTCGATTGTAAATGTCTTGGGTTCGTAAGTTGCCGCCACAAAAAAAGGCTGCCCCGAAGGTTGGCGCATCCCGATAGTCAACTGGCCCTCCTCTTCACTCAAGAAGCCATTGCCACTTCCGAAATCGAACATCTTCCAATCAGTAACCTTGTTGTCGTCAAAATCATCCACCGTCGCAGCCTCGTACTCAAACACCTTGGCGTTGTCCAATGTCACCGTGGAGGCTGGCAACGAACCATTGGTATCGTTGTGATATAGCAGTATGACAAAATTACCCGGTTTACCTAAGAAGGGAGCAGCTGGGGAATCTGTGCCTGTTTGAAAGTCATCCGCATCCGGCGTGTCTATGGAAGTTTGATCAAACAAAACTGCATTATTGTTTTCAATATCAAGCACCTTGACTCTCATAACAACACTCTCCCCCTCACCGGTCATGGAAATACTCAACGTGATATTTTCGGGTGTTTCTGTCCACTCTCCATCGGTAATGTCATAAAAAAATTTGTTCAGCCCTTTGGCTAAAATAACATCTCCACTGTCCTTGACTGCGGAGTAACCCGACAACTGACTTACCGAGGTTTCAGTTGGAATAAAACCCACGGCTGCATAAGCCTCGGCTTGGTTCGCTCCGATTAAATCGATCTGAAATTCCAGAGTCACACCATCCTCAATAGTAAAAGTTTGAGAGCCATAAGTAGCCGCCACGAAAAATGGCTGCTTTGGGGCCTGATACATACCAATAGTAAGCTGCCCATCCTCCTCCTTGAGAAAGCCGTTGCCACTGCCGAAGTCAAATTTCTCCCATCCGGTGACTTTGTTGTCATTGAAGTCATCCAACACCTTAGCCAGCGGGGATTGATTCATGGCGAAAAAGAAGGCTACGACGGGCGCAGCCTTCATCCAGTATGTGAATAAACGAGTTGTTTTCATTGTTTTTTGGTCGGCTGGAGAGGCGAGTGTTCTGCGTTTCCCCGGGCAGGTCAATCCCAAAACACCACGCCGAATCGCTTGGCCATGCGCGGCCGGCTGTGGCAAGCTTGACCAAGCGCTAAACCGACTCTTTTATCGAAAAACAATGAAAAACAGTATCCTCAACCGTCGCCGTTTCCTGCAACACTCCGCCGCTGGAGTCACCGCCGCCGCCTTGGCCAAGCGCCACTCGCTACACGCCGCCAACAAGGCCGCCAACAAGCTGCGAGTCG
Source organism: Verrucomicrobiota bacterium (assembly GCA_018674955.1). GTDB lineage: Bacteria > Verrucomicrobiota > Verrucomicrobiia > Limisphaerales > UBA1096 > UBA1096. Next base: position 42,925 of record JABGZB010000090.1, read on the forward strand.
GCGTGATAGGCCTTGGCCGCGGCATGGCACACGTCAAGAATTACCTGAAACTCTCCGACGTCGAGGTGGCCTACGTTTGCGACGTCGATGACAACCGCACCGCCAACGGCCTGTCGGTCGTCACCAAGAGCCAGGCGGCGGCGTGCCGGGGCATCACCGATCTGCGACGCATGCTCGACGATCCGCACCTCGACGCCATCTCCATCGCCGCGCCGAATTTCTGGCACGCGCCGGCGACCATCCTCGGCTGCCAAGCCGGCAAGCATGTTTACGTCGAGAAACCCGGAAGCCACAACGCCGCCGAGGCGGGGTTAATGGTCGCCGCCGCGCGCAAGCACAAGCGCCTTGTGCAGATGGGCAACCAGCGGCGTAGCTACCCGCTCATCATCGAGGCGATACAGCGGATGCGCGAGGGCGTCATCGGGCGAGTGCTCGCGTCGCGCAGTTTCTACTCAAGCGGCCGCGGCTCCATCGGCAAGGGCAAACCGGCGCCCGTGCCCAAGCATCTCAATTACGACCTGTGGCAAGGGCCGGCACCGGAGCGCCCGTACAAGGACAACCTCATCCCGTACAACTGGCATTGGCACTGGCATTACGGCGGCGGCGAGATGGCCAACAACGGCGTGCATGCGCTTGACCTCGCCCGCTGGGGGCTCGGCGTCGATCTGCCGCAGCGCGTCACCTACGGCGGCGGACGCTACCACTTCGACGACGACCAGGAATCCCCCGACACCGGCACGGCGCTGTTCGATTTCGGCAACTGCACCGCTATTTGGGACCAGAGCAGTTGCCTCCGGCGCAAGCACGAGGCGCTGCCGTTTGTGGTTTTTTATGGGGACAACGGCACCCTCACCATGACCACCGGGAACAAGTACATCATCCACGACCTCGCCGGAAAGGAAGTCGAAACCAAGAGCGCACCGGCCAGCGATTTTTTGCACTTCACAAACTTCGTGAACGCCATTCGCAACGGCGAAAAACTTAACGCAGAAATCGGCGACGGGCAGGTCAGCACCCTGCTCTGCCACTTGGCCAACATGGCCTGGCGCTCAGGCAGCACGGTGGACTTCGACCCGGCCAAGCGCAGCATCGTCGACAACCCGGCCGCAGCCAAGCTGTGGGCACGTGAGTACCGACCCGGCTGGGAGCCTCAAGTTTGAGCGAGGACTCGCAAGCCAGGCGGGGAAGACGCCCGCTGCTGTTTCTCCTTGGCTTTATCGCCGGGGATTTTGTCCACGCCTACATCATGGACAGGCAGAATTCCGGTGACTTTTTCGATCCGGAGGGTTTGATGATCCTGCTGTTCGCCGGCCCCTTCACAGCTCCGGCGGTTTGCCTCTCGATCATGTTTGCCTGCGGTTTTGCGGCAGCCTCGCTGCCGTGGCTCACTCGGCGCGTACGCGGAAAAACAGCCGGCCGGCATCCGCGCCTCGATTGATGTTGATCCACAACTGGCCGCTCTCGTTGGTGTAGGTTTGCATGTCGGTCCACTTGTCGAGGTTCTCCGAGAACTGCAGCACCACCTTGCCGCCCTTGTCGCCGGTGACGAGGAATCGGAACTTGTCATCGACTGCCAACTGAACCGCACTGAGCGTGGGCGCATTCGGGTCGACCGGTGTCACGTCCTCGATGAAGCCGTACTTCACTCCGAGGTACTGGCTCACAGATTCGCGCTCGCCGACGCCAAGCGCGCGGTTGTAGATGAGCACCTCGGCAATCTCGCCGCCAAAAGCCAGAGTCGCCGCCTCACCCACCAGCAACGTGCCGGACACGTCCATCTTCAGCGCGGCACCGAACTCGCCCAACTCAAGCGCATCACTGTCAACGTTCACTGTCGCTGTGTTCCCCTCTCTCATAAACTCCAGCACGTGCCATGCGTCGTCCCATCCTTCCGGTTGCGCAGCACTGACACGGCCTCCTTCCGACACGTTGCCGTAGTCAATCAGGAACTGGTTGTTGTAACTCGTCAGCAACGCTAGGTGATTTTTGTAGTTGGGAGCCTCCCATGCCAGCACGGTGTTCATTTTGCTCTGCCATTTTTGCCGCACGACGGCGTACACGCTCACGGCGTCGGGTGAAAGAAGCGCTTCACCTGCCACGGCTGCGCGCGCTAACACGTCGTTCTCGCCGTCGAACAGCACGGCGGCTAGGCCGTTGAGTGAGTCGGCGGCAAGCGTCGGTTGCAAATCTTCGTCCGCCTGACTGACATCATGCCCAAACAGGCTCCGATCCGCCCAAGCGCTCACTTTGCCGCCCTCCTGCGTCACGCTGCTCCCATCAAGCCACAGCCGCAGTCCGTCCACCGGCACTGGTGAGTCGCCGTACACCGCCACGGTCACGGTGGCTTCGCTGGTCGCTCCGTCGTTGTCGGTCGCCCGCACGGTCACCGTTTGCAACCCCTCCTTGGCCAACGTCCAGTCTACCTCAAACGGCGCTTCGCTCCGCTTGGCCAAGCTCTCGCCGTTGGCCAAGATTTCCACCGACACCACGGTGCCGTCGCTGTCGGTTGCGCTTGCGCTCACTTTCAGTGTCGCGCCAACACTCACGCCCAAACCGGCGTTGGGCGAATTGATCACCACTTCCGGTACTGTGTTTGGCGGCAGCACGGTCACGCTCACTACTTCCGAAATCGTCTCCGCTCCCCGGTTGTCCACCGCCACCGCTGTCAGTAAATGCTCTCCCTCGGTCGCTACGGCCCACTCCATTTCGTACGGAGCGGTTTCATCCACTCCCAACGTTGTGGCTCCGCTGAAGAACAACACTTTCACCACGCTCCCATCGGCATCTGCAGCATCCGCCCTAAGTGCGAGGCTTTTGCCCTGTTTGATCACTGTCCCGGAGGCGGGCGCGCTCAGCGTCACGGTCGGCGCCTGGTTCGCTGTCACGAACAGGCCGTACCGTGCCCCCAAGTATCCCTTCACTCCGTCCTGCTCCGGCTTGGTCAGCGCTCGATTGTAAACGAGCACCTCCGCAATCTCGCCGCCAAACGCCAGACCCGGCGACGCTCCCACCGATAGTGTGCCAGACACGTCCGCATTCAGTGCGCTCCCAAACTCACCCAACTCAAGCGTATCACTGTCGACGTTCACTGTCGCTGTGTTGCCTCCCCTCACGAACTCCAGCACGTGCCATGCGTCGTCCCACCCTTCCGGCTGCGCGGCGCTCACACGGCCTCCTTCCGTGGCGCTGCCGTGGTCGACCAAAAACTGGTCGTTGTAACTCGTCAGCAGTGCCAGATGGTTTTTGTAGTTGGGTGCTTCCCACGCCAGCACGGTGTTGGCCGCGCTCTTTTTGCTCTGGCGAACCACGGCGTAAACACTCACGGCGTCGGACGAGAGTAAACTCGTACCGGCCACATCTGCCCTCGACAGATTGTCGTCAGCACCGTCGAACAGCACAGCCGCTTTGCCGTTGAGCGTGTCGATGGCCAACGCCGGTTGTAGGCCCAGTTCCGCCTGGCTCACGTCGTGCCCAAACAGACTCCGGTCTCCCCACGCGCTCACCACCCCGGCGTCGCTCACAGTCAACTCTTCCCCCGCGTCGAGCCACAGCCGGAGGCCATCCACCGGCACTGGGGTCTCCCCGTACACGGCCACGCTCACGCTGGCTTCGCTTGTGGCTCCGTCGTTGTCGGTCGCCCGCACAGTCATGGTTTGCAACCCCGCCTTGGCCAAATGCCAGTCAGCCTCATACGGAGCTTCGCTCCGCTTGACCAAGCTCTCGCCGTCGGCCGAGATTTCCACCGACACCACGGTGCCGTCGCTGTCGGTTGCGCTCGCGCTCACTTTCAGTGTCACCCCGACGCTTACGCCTTGGCCGGCGTTAGGCGAAGTGATCACCACTTCCGGTGCCACGTTCGGCGGCAGCACGGTCACACTCACGACGGCGGAGATGCCTTGGCCGTCGCGGTCGTCGATCGCCACGGCACTCAGCTGCACCTCGCCAGCCTCCGCCGGTGTCCACTCAAGCTTATACGGGGCCTCGGTGTCCTCTCCGATCACTTGTTCGCCCGCCAGGAATCTCACCTTCACGACGCTCCCGTCGGCGTCGCTCGCCCTCGCCGCCAGTTGCAGCGTTTTCCCGGCTTTCAGCGACACTCCACCTTCCGGCTTGGTCAATGACACTGTCGGCGGTTGATTTGCCGATACCGGCAGATCAAATTTCGCCGCCATCACGCTGCGCACCTGAGCGATTTCCGCATCGCTCAACGCTCGGTTGTACACCAGCATCTCGGCAATCGCTCCGCCGTAATGCAGTCCCCCGACGCCTCCCAGTGTCAGCGCTCCATCGACTTCGACATCAAGTTCGCCGGCGAATGTGCCGCTGAACACGGTCTCGCCCGCGACGGCCACCCGGCCGTTTGTCCCGGCTCGGTGCACTTCCACCAGATTCCACAGGTCATCCCAGCGCTCCGGCTGCGGTGCCGAGATACGGCCCCCGGCGGAGACGTTGCCGTGGTCGAAAAGCAACTGGTCGTTGTACGTAAACAGCAGGTCCAGATGGTTGCTGTGGCTGTCCGACTCCCAGCCGAAAACCGCGTTGTTCGCACTCGCCTTGGCCTGCTTCATCACGATGAAAATGCTCGCCGCGTCACTGCTCAACAGCCCGGTTCCGTTCACTGTCGCGCCAAGCACATCATCCGCTCCGTCGAACTCGACTGCTGCTTGGCCGTTCACTCCCTCTCCGGCCAAGGCGGGTTGCTTGCCTGCTTCGACTTGGCTCACATCGTGCCCGAACGGCGTGCGATCTGCCCAGGCGCTCACTTTGCCGCCATCCTGCGTCACGCTGTTCCCGTCGAGCCAGAGCCGCAGACCAAGCGCGGGGAGCGTTGCGCTGTCGAACACCGCCGCCCCGATCGCGCCGGACGTCGCCGAACCGCCCTTGGCATCGGTCGCCGTGGCGGAAATTCGGTACAAACCGGGCTCGGGCTCGGCCCAGTCCAATTCGTACGGAGCCTCAGTGTCGGTGCCGATCAACTGGTCGTTTTTGAAAAAATCGACCTTGGTGATGGCGGCGTCGCCCGGCGTCACGCTGGCAGCCAGCCGGGTTGTTCCGCCCGGCGCGAAGGCGATGTCCTCGGCCGGCGCGGTCAGGGTGATGTCCGCGCCTTGGGACACAGTGATCGACACGGGAGCAGTCTCGACCTTTTGGCCGTGTCGATCGGTCACGGCTGCGATGATTTCGTAGTCACCGGCGCTCACGCCTTCCCAAGCAGCCTCGAAGGGTGCACTGGCAAGGTTTGCGATCATTTCGCCGTTGGCGAAAAACTCCACCTTGCGCATCGCTCCATCCGCGGCGTTGTCGGACGCCGTGGCAGCGAACGCGATGGTCGCCGGGGAGACGAACTCCGCGCCGTTCGTCGGCGAAGTCAGCTCGATCGTCGGCGCGTGGTTGACGGTGAAGCTCACCTTCTCGGTTGTGATTTTGCCCTGATTGTCCTCGACGTCCACGGTGAACACTGTCGGCGTGGAGTTGGCATAAGCACCGCCCATCCAGCGGATATCCGTGAGCACTGTTTGGCCCTCGTCGTTCTCGGTCCAGTAAGTCGGGCCATTCGCTTTTGTAAATGTATATCCCTCGTTTATCCTGATCGACTTGATCTCGCCGTCGGGATCGTACGCCGCGACCGTGAAGGTGAACTTGCCCGGCACCGGCACGAAGTCGCCCGCCGCCGGCGAGGTGCTGACGACGACCGGCGGCAGGTTGCCGGTGGTGAGGGTGATCTGGATCGGCGCTGACACGCCCTTGGCCCCTCGGTTGTCTGTGACCGTGGCGCGAATCTCGTAAACGCCCTCACTCGCGCCCTCCCACGTGAACGGCGCCGCAACATCGGCCGCTTGGCCAAGCGCCACCCAATCGGCGGCCTCGAGCAGTTTGCGCTCATATGAAATGCTAGCGATCGAGCCATCGGCATCGGCGGCGGCGGCCGTTATGACCACGTCACTTGGCGCGCTGAAGAATCGGCCGTTTTTCGGCGAGGTGATCGCCACCGTCGGCGGCTGGTTGTCGGCGATGTAGCGGATCGAGACCGACTTGTGATCGTCCATCACCAGCGTGACCGACTCGGCCGAGCCGCTGGCGTCACCCTCCCACTCGTCGTAGCCAAGCCCCTCGCCCGGTCTGGCTGTGAGGGTGACGGTGGTGCCCGGCGGGTAAGTGGCCAAGCTTGGGTTGATCTCAATCGTGCCTTCGCCCTCCGCGACGGTTGTCGTGAGCGAGTAGTGGACATTGATCTCGACCGGGTTGCTGTTCTCGATGCCGAAGGCATTACGCAGCGTCACGGCATAACGCCCGGCGTGACTCGGCGCGAGGTTCACCAACTGCAACTGCTGCTGGGTCGCGCCCACGATCGGCTCGCTGTTTTTGGTCCACTGGATGGTCATCGGTGTGCCGACGGCGTCCAATCCGATTAGCAGCGTTTCCGTTCCGGCGAGGTACGTGCCGGCACCGGTGATCGCGCGCAACTTCGGCTTACTGTTGAAGTCCGGCATGCCGTGAGTCGCCCACGAGAGGTCGGCGGCCAGATCAATCTCCCCGGCCTGCATCGTCGCGAGGCTCGGCTCGCTCGGGCTCCAGTTTGCGCCGTCGTAAGTGTGCCATGCGGTTTCGCCGTTGGCCTGCAACAGGCCAAGCTTCGTGCCGGCCGGAGCCGACGCGGGGAACTGCAGGTCGTACCCGGCCGCGCCGGAGAGCGGCGACGGATAACCAAAGTATCCCGAACCGCTGGCCAGAGTCACCTCAGCGCCTTGGCCAAGGTACGAGCCGACGAACACCGCGCGAAACGCCTTGGTGTCCGGGTTGGTGAACTTGAAAATGCTCCCTTGGCCAAGCTCGACCGCGCCGTTGCTCCACGTGTCGCTCAGTTCGCCCTCGGCCCACTCGCCAGTTTCCGCGTTGAGAACGGCCACCTTGGAGCCCTTGGCTGCGCCCTGAAACAGCGTGGCGACGGTCTTATTGCCGCTCAGCGCCAACGGCACATGATAGAGCGACTGGCCAGGCGGGATGTCGAGATTGACGTAGCCCACGCCGTTAAGCGAATGACCGGCGAGACGGCCCGGGGCCAACTCATCCGCCACCAGCACGCGCACAAACTGTTTCTCCACACCAGCGTTGTAGGCCATTGGGATGCGCACCAGCCCATTCTTGTTCTGGTAATCGACGAGCTTGTACCAGCGAATCCCGTCGGTGGAGCCCTGTATCTCGCAGTTCGCACCCGGCTCGCTAGATAGCAAAAAGGTGAATCGGCCCTTCACGTCGAAGCCGGCGCCGCTGAGGTCGGGCAAAATGTAGTCGCGGCTGAAGTTCGCGGTGATCGTCTTGTGCGCGTCCATCGTCACGCTGATCGTCTCATCACTGCCCGCCGCGTCGCCGCTCCAGTGCATCCACGAGTAACCGGTCGCCGACGAGGCGGACAACGTCACTTTGTTCCCGGCGAGGAACACCGATTTCTCCGGGTCAACCCCGATGCCACCGCGGCCCTCGAGGGCCAGCTTGAGTTTGTAATAAATGTCGAGCCGGGCCGACTCGCTGATCGTTTTGCCAAAACCGTTGCTCACCAGCACCGAGTAATGCCCGGCGTTGGCGATGCTCACGACCGGTAACTGGATCGCCGACGCGGTCGCCCCGGCAATCGGCTTGCCGTCGAATAGCCACTGATAAGCCAGCGGCTCGCCGACGGCCTTGACAATGAAACCAGCCTGGCCACCGGATAACACCTGCGCGTCCGACGGTTGCGAAGTGACCTGCGGCAACGTCGGGTCGTGGCTCCATTGCATCGCGCTAGGCGCGGTGACGATGAACGCCTGGCCAAGCGCCACCACCGGCTCGGCCGGCGTCCATGCGCCGTTCGAGACTGTATATGCGTCGTACTTGCCGGTGCCGTTTTTGAGCAGTTTCACGACAAGCCCCTCCGCAAGCGGCAGTCCAAGCCGGCTGCTCAGCAGTCCGCCCTTGGCCAAAGCTGGTGACACAACCGAGTCGCCCGCCGGGATGAAGAGCGATGTTTTTTGCCACGGCGTGAAGCCGGTTAGCAACACGCTGAAAGCGTCGCCCTTATTGTCGAGAACCGCGCCCTCGCCCGGGGCGAGCGTCATGCCGGGATGGCTCCACGCGCTGTTGAATGTGTTGGTCTCCCACTTGCCGGTGGCCGGGTTGAACTTGGCCAGCGTGCTGCCGCTCGGGACGCTTGGCAGGATATCGGAAACACGGTTGCCACCGTTGGCCAATGGGTTGGAAATCAATGACTTGCCAGATGGCAATGTCAGCGTCACGTAGCCAATCGCGCGTGCGGCATAGCCGGTGTCCTCCTCCCACGTCCGGATAAACAAATGATTGATGCCCTGCGGCCGGTCAAACGGAACACGCATTTCGCCGGAGGCACTGCTGTCGCTGGTGAATTCTTTCCAGTTCAGCAAATCCAGCGAGTAGTCGGAGGTCAACTTTTTGCCGGGCCGGGCAACCTGCACCCACTCTAGTTGACCCGCAGTGTTGATCTCCACGCTGCGATATTCCGGCGGCACAACGTCGCGTGTGAACGAACCGGTGATGACCTTGTTGGCGTCCATCGTCACCGCTAACGGATTGGCCGCGCCACTGGCCGCGCCACTCCATCCGGTGAAAACGTAGCCTTTTTTCGGAGTCGCATTGAGCACCACGCGCGCCTTGTTCGGGTATGTCTCCAACTCCGGTGTGTGGGTGACCGTGCCGCGCCCTGCACCAGCGACGCCCAGCGTGTAGTGCACCGCGAGACTGGCGGTGTCGCTGAGGATGTTGCCGAACGGATTCCTGATGTACACCGAGTAGTCACCGGCGTTGGCCTGTTGCACATCGGCCAGCTCAAGCGTCGCCGCGTTGGCGCCGTTGATGTTCAAGCCGTTGAACCGCCACTGGTACTCGAGCGGCGTGCCGGTGGCCTCGACGCTGAAGGCGACCGGCTGCCCGGCAATACGCATGGCGCCGATCGGCTGGATGGCAATCTTCGGCGTGCCCTGCGAGTTGAGGTTGATGTCGCGATCCCAACTCGTCGCCGCGTTGGCCGTCACGCGAAAGCCCTGTGCGGCGGCCAGGCTGAGTTCGCTTGGGCTCCATGCGCCGTCGGAGAAAGTTGACGTCACCCAGTCGCCGGTAGCGTTGTCAAGCAGCGCGACTTGCAGCCCCTTCACCGCAGGGAAACCGAAGTCCGTGGCCAAGCCGCCGGCAATCGGAAGCGTGGCGGCGTGGTACGACTCACCGCTTGGCAACGACGACGAGAGACTGCCCTGCAAGACTGAGCCGGTGAATTGCAGAGTCAGCGCAGCGCCGGTTTGGTTGTCGAACATCACCGCTTGGCCCGGCGCAACAACGAGGCCGACGTCGCTCCATGCGTCACCAAACGTGCTCGCCTTCCACGAGCCGGAACCGCTGTTCCAAGTCGAGACGCTCAGCTTGGGCGGCCCGTCAGGCAACAGAGTGGCCAGCGTGTTGTCCCCCTTGACCAAGGGATTGGACAACAATGACTTGCCAGTGGGAACATCAAGCAACTGGAAGCCGACGATGTTGTCCGAATAGCCCTTGCCGGTCACAAGCACGCGGAAGTACATGCCCTTCGCGCCGACTGGCGGGATCACTGGAATGTACAGTTCGCCGGGGTTGGTGTCGGTGCGGTAATCGACCCAATTCTCGAGATCAAAACTGTACTGAATGTTGTTCTCCACACCCGGCTCAGCGACGACGGTAAATTGAAAATTTCCGTCCGACCGGAAATCCGGATCGGTTAGCGTCGGCATGATGTAGTCGCGCGAAAAATCAGCGGTCACCGTAAGGTGCTTGTCAACGGCGACGGTGGTTTGCGCGGAGTCGCCGCTGGCATCGCCGCCCCAACTTGCGAACGAGTAACCTTCCTCCGGCACGCCGGTGAAGGTGACTTGCGTGCCCGGCGCGTAATGATCCTGCAACGGGTTGAGCACGATGCGTCCCGCGCCGGTGGTGGCGCGGTTGATGACGTAATGCACCGCCACACTCGACGGCAAACTGGTGGCCGCGCCGAAGCGGTTGGTGAGCTTGACGGTGTACTGTCCGGCGTTGGCTTCGGCGGCTTCCTCGAACGCCAGCGCGTTGCGTGTTGCGCCGTCAATCGCCGCGCCGTCGAAGTACCATTGGTACTCGAGCGGGTCGCCCTTGCCGCGTACGGACAGCGCGAGCCATGAGCCGCTCGTGACGACTTGATCCTCCGGCTGCGTTGTGACCTCGGGTAAAATAATCTCGTTGTACGCGACCGACTGTTGCCACTCGAACGCCGCGCCGGAGATGACACGGAACGCTTGGCCAAGCGCAATCACCGGCTCACTCGGTTGCCACGCGTCGGCCGTGAAAGTGTAGGTGTCGTACGAGCCGGAGTCGTTGTCGAATAATTGCACCTGCAGCCCCTCGGCTGTTGGCAGGCCAAGCGCAGTGGTGACGCCACCGTCGACCGGCGTCATCGCGCTGCGGAATGCCGCCGCCGCTGGGATGGCCGAGGCGAGGTCGCCCTGCAATGCCACGCCAAAGTATTCCACCGCAATCTGCCCCTCGCCGGTGATGTCGAGCACCGCGCCTTCGCCGGGATCGAGTGTCATCGCCGGGTTGCCCCACGCGCCGCCCTCGAACACGTTCACCACCAACTCGCCACCGTCCTCGTCAAGCTGGGCCAAGCTGCTGCCCTCCGGCAGGGAGGCGAACAGGTTTGCCACCGTGTTGCCGTCCTCGCGGTCGAGCGGGTTGGCAATAAGCGACTTGCCTTTGGGATACGTCACCCGCACGAAGCCGATGGCGTTTTTCGAGTATTTCTCGGTCTTGAGCAGCGCGCGGACGAACAGCGTGTTCACCCCGTCAGGCCGGTTGATCGATTTGCTGCTTTGGCCAGAGGCGTTGAACATTTCGTCTGCTTGATCGCCTTTTTTCAGCAGCTTCCAATTCCGCAAGTCGCCCGAATACTCGAACGCATTCGTCGTCCAACGATGCCCTCTCACCTGAAAGCCAAGCTGCGCCTCGGTGAGGTTGAGGTTGAAAAATTCCGGCTCGTCGAAGATGAGCCACTCGAGCGCCGTCAGTTCGGAGGTGGTCTCGCCGATGGCGGTGCGGACATTGACTGAGTAGGTGCCCTCGGTGTCCGGCGTCATCACGCCCAGTTCAACCGTTGCGGCGGTGGCACCGTCGATCGCCTCGCCGTTGAAACTCCACTGATACCCGAACGGCCCCGTGCCCTTCGGTTCGACCCGCAGCACGACGTTGGTGTGAATGCCGATAACTGTATCGACCGGCGTCGGCGCGGCGGTCATGGTGACGTTCGCACCGCTTATGAGCTTGGCTTTTTCCGGCGCGCCGATGGTCGGCAGGATGGCGTCGAGAACAGCGGTCTTGCTGCGTGTAAAACCAACGCCATTGCGGATCACCACCTCGTAGCGGCCCATGTGTTCCGGCTGGTAATTATCGATCGTGTACGTCGCCGCCGTGGCCCCGGCGATGTCCTTTTTCTCAAACCGCCACTGGTAAGTTAGCGGCGCAGCCCCACTGAGCTGCACCTCCAGCGAGACCGTCGAGCCGAACTGCATGACGGTCTGGCTGGCCGGCTGCTGTGTGACCACCGGCGGGTCGTCCGGCTGGAACGCCATGAATCCCCACCACGTGCCCCACCGATCGCGCTTCTCATCCGGGATGTTTGCCTGCTCGATGTTGCGCGTCTCGGCGTACATCTGGATGGTCCACATGTCGGTGTCGTTGTTGGGATCGACCTGCGCCGCGCTGTAATCGCCCCAACTGTTTCGGCCGTCGGCGCGCAGCTTCACATACGGGGCGACGCCGGCCTTAAACAGCGCCGGTTTGCTCATTTTGCCAAGCGGATCGGACGCTTTGCGGTAGGAAAAATAAGCACTGGCGTAAGTGCCCTTGGTGAACCCGGAGTAGCCGATCAGCACGTCGTCGTTTTTGTTCACCGCCACGCTGGGGAAGGTGTAGTGCTTGACGGCGTTCGTGTCCTGAATGTAGCCGCGTTGGAGGATCGCCGCGTTGGTCTCGAGGTTCCACCACTGGATCGCCGTGCGGTTCACATTGGTTATGCCCTCCGGCAAAAAAACATGGTGCGCGGCCCACAGTTCACCGTTGCGCTTGGCCAGGGCGTGCATGCGCGAGTCGTTGGCGAAGATGCTCTTGGTGGCCGCTTTTTGCGGCGAGATGTTCGTCTTGCCGATGGAAAACTCCCACGCCTCGATGCCGTCCAGAGACGTGCGAGCGTAGTTGGGGGTGTAGTGCTCCTGGCCCACCCTGCCGGACAGGGCGCTGATCCGCAGGGCGGACGTGCCCTGCTCAGTGATGAACAGCAGGTTGGTGTCATTGGCATCGTACGTCGTCGCTGGCACGACGGTAAAAAAACCGGGATCGTCAAACTGCGTGTAAAAGGCACGGCGGCCCCGGATGTAGTCCGGTTTGTGGAAGGCATAAATTCGCGAACCAACAAATTCCTTGGTACCTTCAACTTGGTTAGTGCCCTTGTAGAGGTTCACAGAGGCCGCCAGCCATTTCTTGTTGTAGCCAACGCTGGGATAATCGGCATACAGGTAGTTGTCCGCCTCCGCCTCTGGGTGGACGCGGATCGAGGCCATGTCCCAGTCGCCGCTCGGGTCACTCGTCTGCGACAGGGCAATCAACACCGCCGACTTTGTGGTGTTCACATCGGCGATGGTGAATACAACCCAGCGCTTGGCCAAGTGGTCATAAACGACCTTCGGGTCGAACACAAAACCGTGGCTGAAGCCGGCCCAAAAATCGCCCAACCCCACCTTGCTCAGCAGCTCACCCTCACGCGTCTGGATGGCGATCTCGGTATTGAGAGCCACCACCAGATGCTCGGGGCCGACCGCGCCGTGCGTATCGGCCGGGATGGCCGTATGGTTGTCGATCACCCCAAGAAAATCATCGCGCACGCCCGGCTCGAAATCGCCTCCCAACAGCCTCGGGCCGTTCGGCCTTAGCTTGGCCGCCTCGCCAGGCGCACCCATTTTTTGAATGCTCAACAACCGGTGCCGCCGAACCGTCTCGTCCAGCTCTGGGTTGGCAGCAGCCACCCGACCGGCCAAGTCGGTGAAGTTCATCATCAGGGTCCGAATCTCAGGGTAGTCGTCACCGAGCACACTTGGCTTTGTGTCGAACCGCTCCGGCGCGGCGGCGGCCATTCCCGGCGGCAACGGCGGCAGCGGAGCGACCCCGACCAAGTCATCGCTTGGCAGGGCGTCCGTGCTGTCCGCCCCGGCGAGCCACCTCACGTAGCCCGGCAGCAACTCGCCCAGGCCAGAATCTAGTTCGTGCCTGGCCAAGCCGATGGCCAGCGGCGTCATCCTGTCGCCGTCGTTGGTGAACACGTCGACCGCCCCGCCGTCCGCTTGGCCAAGCGGCGTTTGCGACTCAATCAGCATGTCGAGGTCACCGTCACCGTCGAGATCCGAAAGCGTGATGGACGGCGTCTCGCTCGGCGCAGGTGCCTTGGCCGGCCCGCTCGCCCAAGTGACGGCAAAAGCCATCCCGGCGGTGATGCAGACGGGGACAAAAAGAAACTTCCAGCGACGGGCCAAAAGCTGAATCTGGCGAACTTGGGGAATCATGGTTGGGTTGCGTTAAAGTTTATCGGATTTCAACGGACGGTAACAGGCACCGATTATGGCCCCCCGGCCTCGGCCGAGTCAATGCCTTGCGCCCCCCATAAACCGCCCTATACTGCCGCCCGTGCTGGATATCAGAGAGATTCGAGATAACCCCGACCACGTCCGCGAACGCCTCGCCACCCGAGGGAAGGAGTTCGCCACCAAGGTCGATGACCTCGTGCGGCTCGACGCCGAGCGCCGCGAGGCGATCACCGCCGTCGAGGAACTCAAGGCCAAGCGCAACGCCGCCTCCAAAGAAATCGGCGCGCTTATGGGCAAGAAAAAGACCGACGAAGCCGAAGCCAAAAAAGCCGAGGTGCGCGACATCGGTGACCGGATTTCCGCGTTAGACAGCCAAGCCGCCCAAGTCGACGGCGAGTTGCGCGACATCCTGCTGCGACTGCCCAACCTCCCGCACGCCGATGTGCCGGTCGGTGCCAGCGAGGATGACAATGTGGAAACCCGCCATTGGGGCGAGAAGCCAAGTTTCGATTTCGAGACCAAGCCGCACACCGAGCTTTGCGAGAGCCTCGGGTTGGTGGATTTCGCGCGCGGGGCCAAGCTCGCTGGCAGCGGCTTCCTGCTTTACAGCGGCTGGGGTGCGCGGCTCGAGCGCGCACTCATCCAATACCTGCTCGATATGCACGTGCACGAACACGGCTACACCGAAATGTCGCCGCCGTTCATGGTCAGCTACGACTGCATGATCGGCGTCGGCCAGTTTCCCAAGTTCGAGGATCAGGCTTACATGGTGCAGGAGGGGCTCGACGAGGAGAGCCGGGGCAAACTTTACCTCGTCCCCACCGCCGAGGCGCCGGTCGCCAACATCCACCGCGAGGAGTTGCTCAAGGCCGGCGAGCTGCCGAAAAACTACTGCGCATACAGCCCTTGTTTTCGCGCCGAGGCCGGTGCGGCCGGGGTCGGAACGCGCGGCATGATTCGAGTGCACCAGTTCGACAAGGTCGAGCTGATCAAAATCGTCGAGCCGGAGACCAGTTACGACGAACTCGACAAGTTGCTCGGCCACGCCGAGAAGGTGCTGCAGTCGCTCAATCTCCATTACCGCATCCTGCAACTTTGCACCGCCGACATGAGCTTCGGCAGCGCGACCACCTACGACATCGAGGTCTGGGCGCCGGGCCAGGGCAACTACCTCGAGGTGTCCAGCTGCTCCAACTGCGAGGACTACCAATCGCGCCGGATGAACCTCCGCTACAAGGATGCCGACGGCAAAAACCGCCATCCGCACATCCTTAACGGCAGCGGCACGGCGCTCGCGCGGCTGTTCGTCGCGCTCATCGAGACCTATCAGCAGCCGGACGGCAGCATCCTGATCCCTGAGCCGCTGCAAAACTATCTTCGAACTGACCGCATCCCCGCCAATTAACCCGGCGACTCAGTCATGAAGATCCTCCACGCCAGCAGCGAGGTGTTCCCGTATTCCAAGACGGGCGGGCTGGCGGACGCCACGGCGGCCTTAGCCAAGGCGCAGGCGGTGGCCGGGCACGCCGTCACCCTCGTCACGCCGTTGTATCGCGGCATCCGCGAAAAGTTCGATGGCCTCAAGCCGCTTGGCCGGGCGCGGATGCCGACCAAGGTTTGGCGGCTCGAGCCGTCGCCAAACCTGACCGTGCTGTTTATCGACGAACCGGAGTGGTTCGATCGCGACGGCCTTTACGGTCACGCCGATGACGCCGAGCGGTTCATCTTTTTTTCAAAGTGCGTCGCCCATTTGGCCTGGCGCGCGGAGATCGTCAACGCGCACGACTGGCAAGGCGGCCTCGTCATGCCGCTGCTAGGGGACGCGCCGGTCGGCAAGGTTTTCACCATTCACAACGCCGCTTATCAGGGCTGCTTTCCCGCCGATAAGTTTGAGCTGACCGGATTGCCGAAATCTTTTTTCGATTGGCGGCAACTTGAGTTTCACGGCGGCGTCAGTTTCCTCAAGGGCGGTATCGTGTTCGCCGATCTTGTCACCACCGTGAGCCCGCGCTACGCCCGCGAATTGTTGACAGAGGAATACGGCTGCGGCCTCGAGGGGGTGTTCCAAGCACGGGGCGACGCGCTGACCGGCGTGCTTAACGGCGTCGATTACACCGAGTGGAACACGACCGACAATCCGCACCTCGCAGCCGCCTATTCCGCCGATTCGCCGGATGGCAAATCTCTCAACAAGCGAGCGCTGCAACGTGAGCTTGGCCTGCCGCTACTCGACGGAGTGCCGCTACTCGGCAACATCAGCCGTTTCACCGATCAGAAGGGGATCGATATTTTACTCGGAGCGCTGGAGGCATTGATTGGCAGCGGGGCGGCGTTTCAGTTTGCCGGGCTGGGCAGCGGCGATCCGTTGCTCGAGAAGGCGATGAGCGGCTTGGCCAAGCGGCACCCGGAACAGGTCGCCGTGAAGGTCGGCTACGACACCGGCTTGGCGCACCGCATTGAGGCCGGCAGCGATTTTTTTGTGATGCCGTCCCGCTTCGAGCCGTGCGGCCTGAACCAGCTTTACAGCCTGCGTTACGGCTCGGTGCCGGTCGTGCGCGCCACCGGCGGGCTGGACGACTCGGTGATTGATCTTGGCCAAGGGGAGGCGTCGGCGACCGGTATCAAGTTTGCGGACTGCTCAGCGGAGGCGCTTGGTCGCGCGCTTGGCCGCGCGCTGTCGATTTACGCCAGGCCCAAGAGCCTGACCAAGGTGCGCGACAACGGCATGCGGGCCGACTTTTCGTGGGGACAAACAACAGCTGAGTACGAGAGGTTGTACGCCAAAATAAAAAAGCCGGCTGCGTAAACAGCCGGCTTGGGTAAAATCGATCCCGATCAGAACGGCGGCTTGGAGCGTGATTTGCGGGTTGGCAACTGCAATTTGCGGGCCGGTTTTTCGCTGATGTTTGCGTTGTCGCTTCTCCTGGAAATCTTTTTATCCACTTTTCTCCGGCGAGCTTCCTCGGCGGCCTTGAACTCGGCCTCGGCCTCGCGAATGCCAGGCAGGCGCATGCGTTCCTGCGAGACCATCAACGCGGCGTCCTCGGGCGACTTAAGAATGGTCGGGCGAATCAAGACGAGCAGTTCCGATCGTTTGCTTGTAGCGGATTGATTCTTGAACAGGTTCCCCAGGAGGGGAATGTCCTTGAGAAACGGCACGCCGGACTCTGTGTCGGTCTTGGCGTCCCGGACGAAGCCGCCCAACAGGATCGTGTCGCCGTCCCGGACCGAGATGGTGGAGCTAGCCTCGCGCTCGGTCGTTTGCGGGGCCTTCTGGCCGGCAGCTCCCTGCTGCCCGCCGCCCATGTCGATAAAGCCGTCCAACTCCGATATGGTTTGCTGAATCTCCATGACGACCAAGTCATCCGGTGTGATGTATGGCGTCACGTCCAGCGTGATACCCACATTTAGAAACTGGGTGTAGCCGCCGCCGTAACCGCCGCCGTAACCGCCGCCGTAACCGCCGTAACCGCCACCGTAACCGCTGCTCCCCTGGTAGGGAACCTGCTCACCGTTGAAGAATGTCGCCGGAACGGCGTGACTGGTCTGCACACGCGGGGTTTGCAGCACCTTGGCCGTGCTGTTGCTCGCCAATGCGCTTACGGCAAACTCAAGTGAATTGTCATAGCGGCTGATATAGGAAAACCCACCTGCCAAGGCACCGGCGCCGAGTGTGTTGAGGGCACTCCCTGCAGCGGCGACGACATTACCAGCATCGGCAGCATCGGCAGCATCCGTAGGTGTTGTGGGAGCAGCCCCGGCTGCCGAAGGGCCGCCGTTCATAGAACCGCCGATATGGCGGGTGTCTCCGGGGCCTGCCGCCGTATGCATAAAGGCGTTCATCCCGGTGTCCATGCCGTCGGTCAGGGTCACGTTCACGATGATGGCCTCGATGAGCACCTGCGCCAACAGGCTGTCCACGTAGCCGACGATTTCTTCAATTTTCGCCATGTCGCCGTCATTGGCGAATATGATTAATGAGTTGGAACGGTAATCGGGGATGATGCGGGCATTCTCCAAAATTTGAATGTCGCCGCCGGCGGCGCGGTTCACGATGCCTTGTAGCCTGTTGCGGAATGAGCTGGACGTACTACTGGAGGTCGAGGGGCGGTTCTGAAGGGACCGAACCGAACCCCGCGATGAGCTGGTTCGGCCCATGCTGCCCTGCGATGAACTGGTTCGGCCCGAGGTCCTCGAGGTGCCGGAGGAGCTTGGCCGAGGCGAACTGGAGCCAGTGATCAGATCCTGCATGGTGGCGTAGATTTCCTCCACCTTGCCGTATCGGATCGGGATGACCTTGAGCTTGTAGTCCTCCTCTGGCTTGATGTCGATGCGCTCGAGCAGCTCAAGCATCCGCTTGATGTTGGAGGAGTTGTCCCGCAGAACGAGCGTCTTGCTGACGTCGAGCGCCACGATGCCGGCGGCGTTCTTGGCCATCGGCGTGAGCATCGGCACAGCCTCGCTGGGCAGGATGTGTTTCAACTGCTTGATGTGCGTGATGTACTGGTTGGCCTCAGGCAGTTCCTCAGCACTGTCAATAATCGAGAACGCAGCTCCCTCCTGCAACGCATTGGCGCTAGGCACGAACGTGACGAATTTTTCCCCGACCGGGATGGTGGTGTAGCCGTTGAGCGAGAGGACGCTGTCCATGGCCTGAATGGCCTCCACGACGGTCAGCGGTGTCTGCGCCTGAAGGGTGACGTTGAGATTGGGCAACGCCGCCGCTCGCAGGATGGTTCGGTTGACGTAATTGGCGTAAATCTCAAGGAACTGCTCCAGCGGCATGTTGACCAGTTGCAGGTCGGCCATCGGGATGACGACGTCCATTGCCAGGGGCGCATCGGCAGGATCAGCCGGGGCGGCCGCTGCTGCGTTGTCGGGTGTCGGCGGAGCGGGTGGGTTCACGGGTTGCGCTTGGCCAAGCGCTGCGAATGTCAATGTGAGGATACCTGTGATGAGTTTTTTCATGGCTCTCGAATGGTTTGTGTAAAGTTTCATGGCTCTATTGTGTCTTGCGGATCGTACGGGGCATCTTGCGCTTGCCGCCTTCTG
>JABGZB010000091.1 GCA_018674955.1 Verrucomicrobiota bacterium
AACACAAACGCCGAACTGTTGGCCGGCGACGACAGTCATTGGCTGCCGTTGGCGGAGGCGTTCAAGGCGGTGCATTTTCCCGGCGACCTCGAGCAAACCGAGCTGGCTCGCGAGCGGTTGGCGCTGGAGGAGTTCATCAGGTTTCAGCGGCAGGTTCGCGAGAGGCGAAAGACATTTCAGGCCAAGGTCAAGGCGTTGGAATGCTCCGGCGATGACCGGTTGGTGAAGCCTTTTTTGGCCGGCTTGGGCTTTGAGTTTACCGGTGCGCAGCAGCGCGCGTGGGACGAGATCGCCCGCGATATGGCCGGCTCGTACCCGATGCGCCGGCTGCTGCAGGGCGACGTCGGCTCCGGCAAAACCGCCGTCGCCGCCTGCGCCGGGCTGCGA
The DNA here is from genome assembly GCA_018674955.1 of Verrucomicrobiota bacterium. Lineage (GTDB taxonomy): Bacteria > Verrucomicrobiota > Verrucomicrobiia > Limisphaerales > UBA1096 > UBA1096. The sequence continues at coordinate 388 of JABGZB010000091.1, forward strand.
GCCATCGAGAGCGGTTTCAGCGTGGTCGTGCTCGCGCCGACGGAGATTTTGGCCGAGCAACATTATCGTGTTTTCGGCAAATGGCTTGAACCGCTCGGCATCCCCGTGCACATGCACACCGGCGCCAGGAAAACAATGAGCGATCCCGGCCAGGCCGAGTTGAGCATGGGAAACAACGAGTTGCCGCCGCTCGTCATCGGCACGCACGCGCTCGTCGAGGAGAAGTTTGCGCTCGAGAACATCGGGCTGGCGATCATCGACGAACAACACAAGTTCGGCGTCGAGCAGCGAAAAAAACTCGTTCGTAAGGGGCAGTATCCGCACGTGCTCGTGATGACCGCCACGCCGATACCGCGCACGCTTGGTCTGACCGTTTACGGCGACCTCGACATCTCGGTGATCGACGAGTTGCCGCCGGGCCGCGGTCGGGTGCGCACGCACGTCCGCAAGTCGGAGAGCCTGCCCAAGGTGTGGGGCTTCATTCGCGATAAACTGGCGGGGGGGCGGCAGGCGTACGTCGTTTATCCGCGCGTCGATGACGCGGAGGGCGGCAGTCTCAAGGCCGTCAACCAAGAACTCGAGAACGTGCGGGAACAACTCGCACCGCACGCCGTTGGCCTGCTGCACGGCCGGCTGAAGTCCGTCGAGAAAGAGCAGGTCATCACCGGTTTTCTCGCCGGGAAAATCAAGGTGCTGCTGGCGACGAGCGTGATCGAGGTCGGCGTCGATATTCCTAACGCGACGATCATGCTCATCGAGAACGCCGACCGCTTTGGCTTGGCGCAGTTGCACCAGTTGCGCGGGCGGATCGGCCGCGGCGCGCACGAGTCGCACTGCATTCTTGTCGCCGATGAAGTGACCGATGACGGCCAGCGGCGGCTCGACGTGATGGAGAAGGGGGTCGATGGATTCGAGTTGGCCGAGGAGGATTTGCGACAGCGCGGCCCGGGCGAGTTGCTCGGCCAGGCGCAGAGCGGCCTGCCGAATTTCAAGTTCGGCAACCTCATCGAAGATTGGCGCCTGATCCAAAAAGCCCGCGACCTCGTCGCCCGCGAACCCGCCGATTAACCGCCGAAAAGGCGGACGAAATTTTCCTCCATGCGCTTGGCCAAGTCGTTGGGCGCTTGGGCAAGCAACTCGGCGGCAGCCCCGTACACGGCAGTGATGTTGGCCGGGTGATTGGTCGCTTGGCCAAGCGCGTGGGCGACGCGGTCATCGGGCAGTGCTTGGTCGGGTGCGTCGGTCTCGATGAGCAGTCGCTCTGCCGGCACTTGGCGGAAGGCGTCGCGCTGGCGGGTTTTGCGCTCGTGCGCGAAGGCACCGGGGAAGCTGAAGTACGCGCCGAGCTTGGCCAACGGCTCAACCATTTCCGCCGGGCCACCGTAGCTGTGCAGCAGAAAACCGCGCTTGAGCAGCGGGCCGCCGCGGAGCAACTCATGCAGCCGTCCCCACGTTTTTAGGCAGTGAATGCTCGCCGGGAGATCGCGCTCGGCGGCGAGGCAAAGTTGGGCGGTGAAAACCTCCTCCTGCCCGTCGTAGCCCAAGCCGGGCTTCCAGCGGTCGAGCCCAAACTCGCCAACGGCGGCGGGGCAGTCGTCGAGTTGCTGCTCGAGTTTGGCCAGCCATTCCGGCGAGCGTTCGTGAACAAACCACGGATGCAGCCCGAAGCTCGGCAGCACGCAGTCGTGGCGCTTGGCCAAGGCGGCAACCGCCGGCCAGTCGCTTTCGCAAGTGCCGTTGACGACCATTCGTGACAGGCCAACGGCGACGCAATCGGCTATCAACTCGTCCTGCTGCCCGCCAAAACGCGCGTCCTGCAAATGGTTGTGCGCGTCGAACAATCGCATCGGAGTCGGTGGTTAGTCGTTGAAGCGGAGCCGGAAGAATTGCGCATGGCGCAGCTTGGTCGCGATGGGGAATTCCAGCAACGCGGTATCGCTCGGCACGCGCTCAGCCAAGCTCCACGACAGCAGGTCGTTTGTTGCCTCGACGATGGCCGTCGAGCCGTTTGGCAAACTAGTGGTCAGCGTGAACTGGCTTTCGTCTAAACCAATCTTGAGCCGGACGGCGGCTTGTTTGCGCTTTTGCCGGTACTTGCCATCGGGGAGTCGGGTGAAGAGACGGTACTTTGGATCGGTGAGAATCTTGACAACGGCCTTGTCCTTGGTGCGCAGTTTTTCAGGCGTGTTGAGTTTCCACTCATGCTCAATGTTTTCGCCCCGACCCTTGAAATCCTGACCGTCGAGCAGGCTGGTGAGTGCCCAGTAAACGTACTCGGTGATTTGGCAGCCGTAGTCGCAGGTGCGGTCGTCGTAGGAGTACCATGCACCGGCGGGATAGCGTCGCGGCACGGTACGGAAGTAGCCGCCGCGCGCGATGTCCATAGCGTTGGCAAGTTCGGAGCCACGGCGCTCGCCAAACACTTTTGGGTAAACACCAGCGTAACCGACCGAGGTGATAATGTGCAAAATCTCCTCAATGGAGGCGTCAAACTCGGGCGACTTGGGGTTGTGCGGCCCGGCGTTGGGCAGCGTCTCGGTGGCGTACAGGCCCTGCAGCGCGTAGTCGTCGAACATCTCGCCGTAACGGTCGTGGAGCCGTTCGAGTTCTCGCTCATCGTAGCCCATGACGATCGCCGACCGCTCGTTCCAGAGTTTGTCGTTTACTTCTGGATTGTTCGGTTTGCCATCCCGATCGTTGTCGAGGAAATCCGCGGTTATGTCTGCGGCGTGCAGCAGTTTGGCATCCGGCACGCGGTCGGTCGCGTGGATGTACAGTCCGAATACCCGGACATGCTTCGGCAACGCCGACTTGAGCCCGGGCAGGCGGTCGTTTTTGCCGCTGTGGATCTTGAAATCCGGCTCGGCGGGTTGGGCAGCCGGCGTCATGAAAAAATAAAACAGGGCTGCGCAGATGGACGCGGTGACCCTATTGAAATGTCTTATTGTTGCGCCCATTGGTTGCGGCCAAGCGCTTGGGCAAGGCCATAATTATTTCACTTCACCTGTGGTGAACGGTGAAGCAGGCAGCCCGGCGCCATTGGCCAAGTTCGGTTCAGCTTCCTGATGGTAGCCAAAGCGTACGAACTTGGGTTTCTTCACTGTGTCACTTCTAGCGACCACGGTGCTGCCTTTTATTTCCGCCTGGGCGGCGGCGAATTTTTCATCCTCACCGGCAACTTCCCAATGGCTCAGGGCTTTGCCGTTGGTTGACTTCAAATCATCGGCATGAGTGAAGCGAACAATAGCAGTGTCCTTGCGGAATCTAGCCGACTTAAACAAAGGGCCTGAGTACTCGATCCCTTTTTTGCCGTAATCCTTGGTGAGAGCCCACAAGGCAAGGCGGCGCCCCACTTCCTGTTTGTTGCGTGGATGAATGTCGCGGATATTGCCGATGTCGGTGGTGACCGCCATGCCGGTGTGCGGAACCTTCAGAGTTTCCAACTGCGCCTGCCAGATTCCGGCCAGTCGGGTCGGCTCACCACCGTATTTATAGGGCGCCAGTTGCACGAAGTAGAAGGGCATTTTTTTGTTGTTCCATATATCACGCCAGCCGTTGATCAGTGCCTTCTTTTTTTCGTAGTAGAGCATGCCTTCGCCGTTGTTGCTCTCCCCTTGATACCAAAGCGCCCCTCGGATGCCGTATGGGTTGATCGGCGAAATCATGCCGTTATGCAGTGCAAGTGCGGACTGATGATTTATCGAGCCGTTGTCGCGTTTCTGCGGGAATGTGTCGAGCTTTTCGGCGATCTCCTTGAGCGCGGGGACGGACTTGAAGCCGCTTGGGGTGGTCCACGGCTCGATGCGGGTGCCGCCCCAGTTGCAGCCGAGCAGGCCGATCGGTACGTCGAGTTCGTCCAGCAGATTGCGGGCGAAAAAGTAGCCGACGCCGGTGAAGTTGCCCACCGTCTCCGGGCTGCAAACCTCCCACCCTCCGCGCTCGGGGGTGACGTCCTTTTCCGGTGTGGAGGACGGTCGGTGCGGAATCTTGATGTGACGGATCAGCGGGTGCTTGGCGGCGGCAATCTCCTCCTTTGGATTATCCGATTGTGAGACGCGCCACTCCATGTTGGACTGTCCGGAGCAAAGCCAGACTTCGCCGACGAGCACGTCCTCGAATTCGATCGAGTTGCTGCCTTTCACCGAAAAGGCGACCGGCGTTTTGGAGGCCTTGAGCGGCTTGAGATGGACGTCCCATGCTCCGTCCTTGCCGGCCTTCGTTTTTTTGGTTTGGCCGGCGACGGAGACGGTCACCGACTCGCCGGGATCGGCCCAGCCCCAGATGGGGAGTTTTTGGCCCTGCTGCAAAACCATGTGGTCGTCGAAGACGGAGGGCAGCTTGACCTCGGCTTGGGAGGCGGCTTGGCCAAGCGCAAACGCACCGGCGATAAAGATAAAACGACGAAGAAAAGAAATGGAGTAAGCCATAACCCCGATTGAGCAGAAAAGAGCCTGCGGCGTCAACGAAAACTTGGGGTTATTCGCCGGTGATGTGGACGTGGATTTGGCGGGTGTGGGGGTGGGTGCGGTGTTCCCAGAGGTAGATGCCCTGCCAGGTGCCGAGCACCATTGAGCCGCCGGCGATGGGGATGCTGAGGCTGACACTGGTCAACGCGGTGCGGACGTGCGCGGCCATGTCGTCGTCGCCCTCATAATTGTGTTCATAAACCGGATCGGCGTCGGGGGCGAGGCGCGAGAAGATCGACTCGAGGTCGGTGCGCACGCTGGGATCTGCGTTTTCCTGTATGAGCAGCGAGGCAGAGGTGTGCCGGACGTGCAGCGTGGCCAAGCCGGTTGAAAAGCCGCTGGCCGTAACCAACGCAGCCACCTCACGGGTGATCTCGTAGAGCGCGCGGCCGCGAGTGGTGACACTCAGTTCTTCGGCGTACTGCCCAAGCATGGGGTTACTTTTCTGCGCTCAGGATTTTTTCCAGATCGGCGTTTTTTTCGTGGCCACCGGCGACTGCCTTGTCGTAGTGGAACTTGGCCAAGGCGATGAAGGGCGGTTTCTGCGTGGCGTAAACCACGGCGAGGTTGTGGTGGGCCTCGGCGTGGCCCGGCTTGATTTGGAGAGCTTTGCGCAGCGCGGTCTCGGCGGCCTTGCGTTGGCCTAGGTTGTTGAGTGCCGAGCCGAGGAAGTGCTGCGCATTGGCATCCTCCGGATTCAGTTTGACCGCCTTGGCCAAATAGTCGCGGGCTTCGTCAAATTTTTTCTGCCGATAACGAAGCGTGCCGATCAGCGACAGGGAGAAGGCATCCTCGTCATCGTTCTTAAGTGCCCGGGTCAGGCTGGCTTCGGCTCCCTCGTAGTTGCCCTGTTCCATTTGGGCGAGGGCGAGGTTGCCCAGTGTCAACGGATTTTCCTCGTCCAGTTTGAGGACGTGCAGGAATTTCTGCTCGGCCTCTCCGTACTTGGCCTCGACGAGGGCCGCTTGGCCCGCCTTGAAATCGTCCGCGCCGCCCTCCGGCAGGGTGGCCACCTTGGCTTGAAGCGTGTTGGCGGGTTGTTCCCCTGTACCCGGCTCAGCGAACAGTTTCTTTTCCTCGTCGGTGTAGGGGATTTTCTCGGACTCGAGAATCTCTAGTCGCGACCGCAGGGTATCGATCCGGTTTTGCAACTCAGCCACTTGGGCCTCCTCGACCCGGCCTGATTTCCGCCAACTGAAGATGCCGGAGAGGCCCTTTCTTTTGCTCGCGGGGTTGGTGTTTTTCCGCTCGGCTTTGGCCAGACGCTTCTCGAGCGAACTGATGTAGTTGCGAAACTCCTTTTCGTGGGTGCCTTTTTGGAGAGCTTTGAGCTGATCTCCGAGCGAGTCATTGCTGTTCTTGGCGGAAGCTAGGCTGCTGGATGCTTCCCCCAGTTTGCTGTTGCTCTTGGCCAGTTGTTTCTCGAGTGAATCGACCTCGGCCTCGAGGTCTTGTTCGCGGTTGCCCTTCTTGAACGACTTGAGTTCCGACTCGAGGGCTTTGTGGGCTGTTGTGAGTGAGGCCAGTTCCTTTTCTGTTTGCTCCAAGTTTTCCTGCTTGTCTGCTAATTGTTTCTCGAGGCGCTTGGCCTGGCGGTCGTTCGCTTTTGCATTGGCGGTCTTCGCCTCTTCCACAGCCTGAGCGAGTGCCTCGTTGGTTTTCTCAGTTTCAGCTTGAGCCTTGGCCAAGTCGATCTGCGCTTTTTCGGCATCGGCCTTGGCCTTGGCCAAGTCGGTTTTGGCGTTCTTCAATTGGTCGGTGGCTTTGTCGATGGCACTTTTGAGGTTGGCGTTTTCCTGGCGCAAGCCGGAGAGGTTGGCCTCCAGCGTGGCGAGTTGCTTGGTCTCCTCCGGCGACGGGACGGCGGAGAGCGCCTCCTTGAGTTTGGCGTCCTTGAGGATGATTTCGTTATCCAGTTGCTCGACCTTGCGCTTTAGGACGGCGATCTCGCGGCGGGCGGCGGCGGGATCAAGGACGGTGGGCTTGGCCGAGGGCGCCGCCGTTTCCGAAGTCTCGTCGCCAAGGGACTTGAGTTTTTGATCGACGTACTTGATTCGGAAACTGACGACACCGGCGTTCCAGCTTGGGTAGCCGGACTGCAGGGCGGCGAGGGCATTGCGGGCCTGACTGTATTTCTGGATGGCGGAGTTTTTCTGCCCGAGTTCAGCCAGTTTATCACCCTGCGCGATGAGGGTGTAGGCTTGGATGAATGAATCGTCGGGCCCCGCAGCCTGGGCTGTGAACAAGAGGCCAAGCGAAAGGACGAACGTTGTAATAGATGAAAACCTTTTCACGCGGGCGATTTAGCCAAAGGTCAATCGAGTTGGCAACCATTGAAAACCTGCAGGGCGGATTCGCTTGGCCAAGCTGGGGCAATGTAACTTTTTCGTGACAACTGCGTATTACGCGTTAAATTGCCCTGCCTTCGGGCTTTTTCGGGGGGGAGGTGGCAAGAGAGGAGGTTGCGTCCTTTCAATTGATGCGGAGTTATTTTGGCGGACAATTTGCAAAAACAACGCTTCGAGTACAAGTACATCATCCGGGAGGATGTGGCGCTGGTTTTGCGTGATTTTGTGTCCTCGTATCTTGACCTGGATCCTTTCGGCGCGACTCAGCCCAACCTCTCCTACCCGGTGCACAGCCTTTATCTGGATTCGCAGGGTTTGCGTCTTTACCACACGACGCTTAACGGGGACAAGAATCGCTACAAGCTGCGTATTCGCTTTTACGAGGATCGACCGAAGGCGCCGGTTTATTTCGAGGTCAAGCGCCGGACGAACAACACGATAGCGAAGCAGCGAGGTGGCGTGAAACGCGAGGCTTTGGGGGATGTAATGAGTGGTCAGTTGCCATTGCTAGAACAAATCTCTAGCGGGGAGCCGGCACATCGTGCGGCCGTCGAACAGTTCATACATCATATGCAGGAATTGGAGGCCGCGCCGAAGGCCCACGTGGCTTATTACCGTGAAGCCTGGACGAGCCGGCATGACAACTCGGTGCGTGTCACGCTGGATCGGCAGATTCGGATTGAGGTTGAGCACAAGGCGCATTTGGTCACTCAAATGAAAGATCCGAAGTTTGTGTTTGGCGACAATGTGGTCTTGGAGTTGAAGTTCACCAACCGCTTCCCGGACTGGTTCCGCGAACTGGTCAGGATATTTAGCCTGATACAATGTGGTGCAGCCAAGTACGTTGATGGAGTCACCGTGTTGGGTGAACAATCCGTCCGGGAGGGGCTGGATTCCAGCGGTTGGCCGATCACTCACTCAAGGGAAGAGGTTCCCGTTACTTAACGATAAATGGATCACTGGTTTTTACAGGGAGACTACACTCCAATCCCCACGGATGTTCCCATGATGCTCATGGGGTTGCTGTTGGCGTTCGTCTGTGGACACGCCATCGCTTGGGTTTATATGTTCACGCATACTGGGCTGTCCTATTCCAAGTCGTTCGTGAACTCGCTGGTGGTGATCCCCACGATCGTGTCGATGGTGATGCTCGTCCTGTCCAACAATCTGGTGACGGCTTTCGGCTTGATGGCCATCTTTGCCATCGTGCGGTTCCGCAATGTCCTCAGGGACACGCTGGACACCTCGTATATTTTGTCAGTCATCGTCATCGGTATGGCCTGCGGCACGTTAAAATTCGCGACGGCCATAGCCGGATGCATAATGATCTGCCTGATCATGTTTTACATTCGGTTGACCTCGTTCGGTACCCGGCATCGGTACGACACCATTCTCAACCTTCATTGGGAGCGACCCGCGCCGGAAGTTGGAGCATTGAACGAAATATTCGGTCGCCATGCTCGCCGCTCCCGTTGTGTGAGCGAGCGAACGGTGGATGGTTCCTCAGGTGTGGATTTTTCCTACCGGCTGCTTTTGCGTGACGCTTCACGTTTGGAGGATCTGCTGGTCGAGTTGCGAGAGATGGGCGGAGTGTCCCGAGTCACCGGGCTGAAGGCAGAGGCGGAATCAGAAGTCTAGTTCATGAGCAACAAACAGCCCATCCCCATACCCGCCGAACAAAAATGGCAGGACTTCCGGCAGGTCATCCTGCCGATCATCGTGTTTCTGCTCTGCATCGCCGGGGTGATGGTTCTTTGGTTGAGCCGCGTCAGTCCGTCTTTTGTGGTGGGCGAGGCTCGTTCAGAGAATATTGTTCTCTCCAGCCCCCGCGCCGGGTTGTTGACAAAGGTTTCCGTTGGCCGTTTCGATAACGTGAAAAAAGGCGACCCGATCGCCTCCATTGACTATTCGATGGATCCGAACTTTGCCGACGCGACCGTGGAGTGGGTCCGGGCACAGGTCGATTTGCTCACCCTGACAATCGACCCCATGCAGCGGGCGCGAACCGCCTTGAGCTACAACCAGCTTCGATTGGACTGGTTGAACGAACGGACATCCGTCGCCGCCTTGAAGATCGAACTCCAAAATTCCGAGAAAGAGTTTCATCGAATTGAAACCCTGTTCGAGGACACGCTCGTTTCAGAGTCAGTTTACAACAAGGCCGAGACGGATCGCGACAGTTACGCCGTGCAGGTCCAGCAAAAAACCGAGTTGGTCGCCTCGATAGAGCAAGCACTGCGCGAGGCACAGGAAAACGATCCGACAAGCCAATTGGACCTAGAACAAATCAAGCGGCTCGACGAAGGCTTGAGCCGCGTGGAGAAGTTGCTGGATGACATTATTTTATTGTCCCCAATCGACGGCGAAATAGGGAGCATCAGCAAACAAACCGGCGAGAGCGTCCAGCCGGGTGAGACCATCGCCACCATCAGTTCTTCGCAGGTCGAGAAGATCGTCGGATACGTCCCGCAACCCATTTATCTGGAGCCCAAGGTGGGACTGGAGGTTGAAATAAGGACGCGGCGTCCCACCACATCCGGAATCTTTTCCTGGTTGGGAGCCGACAGGCAAGTCGCCCGGGCCAAGGTGTCCAAGGTCAGCAACCGGCTTGAGGCGGTCGGAAGCGGTGTGCTGAGGAACGGGGCCTCCTACAAAAAAGTCTTGCCGTTCACGATTGATTTAGTTGACTTGGTTGATGCCGAGGGCGAACCAATCAAGCTGGATATCCATCCGGGCGAGTTGGTCGATATCCACTTCATCGGAGCCGGCGAGTAGCTCTGCCCCTTGGCCAGTGGTTATCCATCCACGATCTTAAATCGTGTTTTCCAAACCGCTTTTGGCGATCGTTTCCGACATCAGGCCAAGCGTCTTGCTGCGCGATACCGAGCCAACCAAGTGCATCTCCCGGTTCGAGTTCACCACCGGGATCATCTCCATCTGAGAGCCCATGATCTCAGGCAGGGCATCCATTAACTGCCGGTTGGGTGTGAGCACCGTGTCCACCGGGCGCATCAGGTCCAGCGCGATCACCGCCCGCATCTCGTCCCCCGCATTGAGGTGGGCTTTCACATCTTGAAGCGAAATCACCCCCACCAATCGATTGTCTGCGCTCAATACCGGCAGATAGTTTCGAGGACTGGCAAGGAAGATTTCCGAGATTTCAGGCAAGGCTGCCGTCTCCTTGATCGGCGAAGTCGGCCCCACCATCACGTCACCGATGCAACGGTCGGTGGCAGATCCCATCCGGCGATTTTCCTGGTCCACCACCAATCCGCGCCGATGAAGCGGTGCCGAGTAAACCGATGCCTTAAAAAACTTCTGCGAAACCAAAGTCGCCACCACGCAACCAATCATCAAGGGCGGCATCAACTCATATTTCAGTGAGATTTCAAAAATCAGGATCATCGCCAGCAGCGGCGAGCGCGTCGTCGCTGCAAGGAC
>JABGZB010000092.1 GCA_018674955.1 Verrucomicrobiota bacterium
CCGGAGTCCATTCCGCCTACCGATGTCGCCGCTGTTGCCAGCCCGTCGCGCTTGGCAAGGCTGCCCATCGTCTTGCCGTCGAGGAACATCTGCAGCAAGTCGGCGTCGGTGGACACCGCCATGTAGCCGTCCCGGGCAGCAAGGAGCAGTTCCATCTTGACCAGTTCACCGGTGCTCGGGTCGGGGAACTCCGCCAACTCGAAGCTGTACACCGTGTGGTCGCCGAGTCGGCGCGGCAACATCGCCGCCTCGTTGAGCGGCGGTGGCAGGATGCCAGGCACCGCGCCGATGCCCTTGATTAGTTCGTCTGGGTTCGGCGATTTCACGAGTACTACGATCGGCCCGGCTCCAATGTCGTTAAGTGCCGAGCTTTTGGGCGGCATTTGATAAAGAATCAGATCGTCACCAAAATTGTTGAGAAAACTTTTCTTGAAATCGAAGTTCGAATCCTTGTCCTTGCCCAGCAGGCCAACGGTGAACTCAACCATGTTGGCCACGTCTGGAGACAACTCGAGCAGCAGTTTCTCAAGATTTTTCCATGCAGCATCCATGTTGAGGCGCCATCGCAAAAACCCGCCCACATTGGCCGGGACAAACGGTGGTGGTGAGGCATCCGCTTGCTTGGTTTCCAGCAGACTGAAAAGACCCTTGCGGTTGGCCTTGGGCAAGCCGATAAACAGCTCATAGTGCGCTCCACTGGGGCGCTCGCTGTAGGCCATGGCAAACGTACCTAGACCGTTGATGCCAAGCGCACCCACCACTTCACCGAAGTCGATACCTAACTCGGCCCCGTCCGGAAGATTGTCGAGCAACTGAGGTAGAACCGCGCCGGGGTTCGCCCACACATAAAAATCGGCTCCCTTCAGGACCGCGCCGTGGTCCGCCGCGAACGCCGGGTTGTCGGCCAACGTCCCACTGCCCTTGCCGTTCAATCGCGCGAGGACACCCTCGATCTGTGCCGACTTCGTCCCGACGAATAGTTGAGCGCCGACACGGCCGATATGCACCTGCTGGTCGCCTTCCGGGTCGCTCACCGTGGTGAAATCTACCCCGCCAATCTCGGTCTCGCTGACTTCTCGATCGTCCTTCTTCCAGTCGCGCTCGAGTCGCGACAAGGCCCTGCGGAGAGTGACACTCTTTCGGCCGGCGTCGAGGAGCAGCAGCAGCGCCGGTTCCTCGCCGGCATCTTGCCCCGGCACCACAGCCAAAGCGACGGAGCCGCTGGCCATCTTCTCGAACGCATCAAAATCGATCGCCAACTCCTCCTCAATTTCGGCCATCACGTTTGCTTCGAAGCCAGCAGCCAGTTTTTTGCGGAACGGCTTGAACTCGGCGCTGTCCCAAAACCGCCCCGATGCGCTGGCCTTGAAATGTTTTTTCGCGCTGGCGTAGTTCGGCGCGGCCAACACGAGCACGGTCCCAGCCGGCAGCAACGCCTCCAGAGGCGGGGTGGCCTTGGCGGCATTTGCGGATGAAACGAGTGTGAATGCGATCAGGACAGAAACGACGATTTTTTTCATAACGACAGGAACGTTGACGGGGATACAACCCCAAAAAACTGTGTTACACGCGAAGCTAGGCAAAAGTTACCCCCCTTGTCAGCCAAAAAGTCCTCCCTGCTCTTGGGCGGGGTTGCGGTGGAGGCTAGCGCGGCATAATCTGGTGACCGAGGGAACTAACCCGCCCACGCCGCTTGGCCAAGCGCCCTTTCCAATCTATGAATCAACTGAAAAAATACATCGACGCCAACCGGCAGCGATTCATCGACGAGCTGATCGAGTATCTGCGCTTCCCCAGCGTGTCAGCGCAGAGCGCGCATAAAAAAGACATAACCGACTGCGCCCGCTGGCTCGCCGATCATGCCAAGTCGCTTGGCCTCAAGTCGCGCGTGCACAAGACCCACGGACACCCGATTGTCACCGCCGCCACGCCGCGCCGTCGCAACAGCGTCAAGCCGCACTTTCTTGTTTACGGGCACTACGACGTGCAGCCTCCTGAGCCGCTCGAACTGTGGGACAGCCCACCGTTTGAGCCGACGCTTCGCGGCCGCAACCTCTTCGCGCGCGGTGCGAGCGACAACAAGGGCCAGCACTTCGCCCACCTCAAGGCGGTCGAGGCGTATCTCAAGACCGGCACCGAGCTGCCGTGCGACTTGACGTTCGTCGTAGAGGGCGAGGAGGAGGTCGGCGGCGAGGCGCTCGTCGAGTTTCTCAAGCAGAACAAACGCGAACTCAAGTGCGACGGCGTCGTGGTTTCCGACACAGGCATGCCTGATCTCAAGCACCCGGCGTTGACGTACGCGCTACGCGGCGTCGCTGCACTCGAGGTCAAGCTCACCGGTCCTGACCGCGATTTGCACTCCGGCATTTACGGCGGCTCGGTCGAGAATCCCGCAATGGCACTGAGTAAAATGCTCGGCCGGATGATCAACAAAAACGGCAGCATCAACGTCCCCGGTTTTTACGACGACGTCGTCAAGCTTACCGCTTACGAGCGCAGGCAACTTGCCCGCGTCCCGTACAGCGAGGCCAAGTACAAAAAGCTACTCGGCGTGAAGGCGCTCTTTGGCGAAAAAGGCTTCACGCCCAACGAGCAGCGCGCCGCTCGGCCGACGTTCGAGATCAACGGCCTCACCAGCGGCTACCAGGGCGAGGGCAGCAAAACCATCGTGCCCAGCTTCGCCAGCACAAAGATCACCATGCGCCTCGTGCCGGATCAGGATCCCAAAAAAATCCTTCGCTTGGTTGCCAAGCAACTGAAGGCACTCTGCCCGCCGACGATGCGTATCGAGATCGAGTTGGGCCACGGCGCCGACCCGTACATCGTCTCGCCGACCAGCCCCTTGGCCAAGGCCGCGCTCAAGTCGCTCAAGGCTGCGTTCGGCCACGAACCGGTGCTGCTGCGCGAGGGCGGCTCGATCCCTATTGTCGAGCATTTCGCCCGCATTTTGAAGGTCGACACCTATCTGCTCGGCCTAGCGCTGCCGGACGATAACCTCCATTCGCCCAACGAGAAAATGGATCTCGAGGCGTTCACAAGCGGCATCTGGATGAGCGCCAATCTCTGGACAAATCTCGCCGAGGCGTAACCATGGTCGACTCGCTGCTGGTTCACGAAATCTACCTGAGCATTCAGGGCGAGAGCACCTTCGCCGGGCTACCGTGCGCCTTCGTCCGGCTCACAGGCTGCGACCTCCGCTGCTCCTACTGCGACACCGCGTACGCTTTCACCGGCGGCCAATCGATGATTATCGACGAGGTCGTCGCCGAACTCGAAAAACGATGCGCCTTCACCGGCGAGCACGGCAACAAACTGCCGCTCGTTGAGCTCACCGGCGGCGAACCGTTGTTGCAAAAAAATGTTCACTCGCTGATGCGCCGCCTTTGCGACATGGGCCTCACCGTGCTGGTCGAGACCAGTGGCGCGCACGACATCAGCGCGAGCGATCCGCGCGTGTGCCACATCATGGACTGGAAATGCCCGAGCAGCAGTGAGTCCACAAAAATGCTCACCGAGAACATCGCCCGCCTCAAGCCAAGCGACGAGGTGAAGTTCGTCATCGGCACCGAGGAGGATTACGCTTGGGCCAAGATTCAATTAGCCGCGCACAGGTTGGATGAACGCTGCCCCGTGCTGTTCTCGTGGGTGGCCCCGCTTGAGGCGCATCAACAGGACGAGTCGCTCAAGCCGGTGCCGACTGGTCACACGCCGATCACGCGCCGCGAACTCGTCGAGCGCATCACCCGGGACAAGCTGCGTGTGCGGTTCCAGTTGCAGATGCACAAGTTCATCTGGCCGCCCGACGAAAAGGGAGTTTGAGTCGTGAAAAAAAAGGCCAACAAAACCATCGGGCAACTGCGCCGTTTTGAGTCGCGCAACGTCACGTTCATCGAGCCGGACGGCAGTTGGCCGATCGTCTGGGAGCGGGCCAAGGGGATGCGTGTTTGGGACGACGACGGCCGCGAGTATCTCGACTTCACCGCGGCGTTTGCCGTCGCGGCGGCCGGCCACGCAAACCCCCGCATTGTCGCCGCCGGCCAGCGCCAAATGGCCAAGCTGCTGCATGCGATGGGCGACGTCCACCCCCACGCGCTCAAGGCCGAGTTGGCTCGCGAACTCAGCCGAATCACCTTCGAGCGCTTGGGCAAGAGCACCGGCAAAACGATCTTTTGCAACTCCGGCTTCGAGGCGGTCGAGGCCGCGCTCAAGACCGCCCACCTCGCCACAGGCCGCACACGCGTGATCGCGTTTGAGGACGCCTATCACGGCCTCGGTTACGGCGCGCTCAACACCACTTGGCGCAGCGATTTTCGCTCCCCGTTCCGCCGGCAAATCGGCGGGTTCGCCAGCTTCGTCCCGTTCCCCCGTGTCAAGGCCGACTTGGCCAAGCTCGAGCAGCGCTTGGCCACCGAGTGTCGCAAACACAAAGTTGGGGCGATTTTGGTCGAGCCAATTCAGGGTCGTGGCGGCACGAACATCCCGCCTGCCGGCTTCCTGAAATTGCTCCGCAAAGTTTGCGACCAACACGGCGCGCTTCTGATTTGCGACGAGGTTTACACCGGCTTCGGTCGCACCGGGCGATGGTTCGCGAGCGAGCATTTCGGCGTGACGCCGGATATCCTATGCCTCGGCAAAGCGCTCACAGGCGGCTTCCCGCTCTCAGCCTGCGTCGGCAGCGCGGCGGTGATGGATCGCGCCTGGCCGAAGTCGACCGGCGAGGCGATTCACACGAGCACGTTCCTCGGCCATCCGGTCGGCTGCGCGATGGCGCTCGCATCACTCCGAGAACTTAAGTCGCGCAACCTGCCCGCGCGCAGCGCCGAGATGGGCCAACTGTTTCTCGACGAACTCAAGCGCTTGGCCAAGCGGATCGGCCGCGCCCGCTGCGAACCACGCGGCCTTGGCCTGATGCTAGCGCTCGAGTTGTTTCACGGCGACGGCGCGCCCGCCGCTGACATCGCTCTCGGTGTAGTCCAGCGGCTGTTGAGCGACGGTTTCATCCTGTTGCCGGAAGGCGCCCCGGCGAATATCCTGGCCTTCACGCCGCCGCTCACCGTCGGCAAGTTGCACATCACGAAGTTAATCCGCGCGCTGGGCCGCGCGCTCAAGGAAGCTTACGAATGACCCTCTCCGAGATCCGAAATATCCTCAACGACGAGGACATCATGTTGACCAAGTCGCTTGGGCAAACCTTCATGCACGACCAAAATCAACTCCGCAAAATTGTCGCCTTGGCCAAGCTCGCGCCGGACGATTCGGTGATTGAGATTGGCCCTGGGCTAGGCCCGCTGACCGGAATGCTGCTGGAGATCGTCGGCCACGTTACCGCCATCGAGACGGATCGGCGATTGATCAAGCTGCTCGAGGGGCGCCTCGGCCAGCGCGAAAATCTCACGCTGCAACACGCCGACGCGTTGAAGATCGTCCGCAAGACAGAGTTTGACTGGTCCGGCCACAAGCTTGTCGCCAACCTGCCATACTCGATCGCCTCGCCGCTACTCATCGATCTTGCCGAGTCACCGTGCCGGCCTCGCGCGATGATCGTGACACTTCAACTTGAGGTTGTGCTGCGTATATTGGCCAAGCCAGCCACGAAAGAGTACGGCGTGCTAACGTTGCTGATCGGCCTGCACTACACGATCGGCAAATGGTTCACCATCCCGCGCGGCTCGTTTTATCCTGAGCCCAACGTCGACTCCGGCTGCATCGAGCTACTTCGCCGCGAGACGCCTCTACTGCCTCCGGAGCTGTGCCCGGTTTTCAAAAATATCGTTAAGCGCGTCTTCGCTGAGCGCCGCAAAAAGATGATGAAGCTACTCAAGCGAGACTGGCCCGAAGCGGCCGTGGAGGAGGCATTTAGCGCGATTGGCCTAGACGAAACAATCCGCGCCGAGAGAGTCACCATCGAACAATTCGCCGAACTCACCCAACGCCTGAGCCGTGCCGAGATTTATGAGTGAAGAGATATTTGATGTCGTCGATGCGAACGACCATGTCATCGGTCAACAAACGCGCAGCGAGGTGCACCGGCTTGGCCTGCGGCACCGCGCCATTCACCTGCTCGTCTTCAACGCCAAGGGCGAGTTGTTCCTGCAAAAGCGCTCGATGAAAAAAGACTGCTTCCCCGGCACGTGGGACTCATCCGTCTCCGGTCATGTCGATGCCGGTGAGACGTATGACGCCTGTTCTCTGCGCGAACCGAGAGAAGAAATCGGCCTCGAGTTGGCCACCGTGCCGCAGCGGTTGTTCAAGATCGACGCCTGCGAAGCAACGGCGCAGGAGTTCGTCTGGGTGTACCACTTTGAACACGAGGGGCCATTCCAACTCAACTCTGACGAACTCTCCGATGGGGGCTGGTTCGCGTCGGGAAAAATCACCGACTGGATCGCTTCTGCCTCCAAAGAATTCGCTCCTGC
>JABGZB010000093.1 GCA_018674955.1 Verrucomicrobiota bacterium
CCACCATGCACCACCGGCGCAAACCTCACCGCTCCACCGGCGGCAAAACGCCACCGCTCCTCCGTCGTCCGGGTGTCTAGCGCGTACACGTGATTGTCCACATTGTTGCCGAAATACAGCGTCCGCCCGGAGATCACCACATTGTAGGCGCGATCCGAGTGCATGCGCGGCGTCTCCTCTCCCGGCATCGGCCAAGCGGTGCGTGGACGATGGCGCGACTCAAACACCCACTGCGGATTCAACTTGCCGGAAACGGCCTCTGCGCTGACCGCCGAGCGGTTCCCGTCATGCCGGTACGAGGGCCAATCGGCAGCACTCGGTCCCTGAACAAAGGAAACAAGACACATCAACATCATCCAACGGAAGGATTTCATGCGCGGGAAACTGCAGCCTCACCACAGAAACTTCAAGTGATAATCCGATCTTCATCGTTTGGAACTTGGCTTGTCTCAAGCGTCTTCCTCATCCACGCTTGGCCAAGCGCAAACTTTTTCATCATGAAACGACTACTCCCTTTATTACTTTGCGGCTTGGCTGTGTCGCTTAGCCACGCCGCTGAATTGAAGACGCCCGGCGACCGGATGTTTGCCGAGTATTTCAAAATCGAAACCAAGCGACTGGCCGACAGTTGCCTCGCCGAAATCGAGACACTCGACGATTGGAACGCCAAAAAAGATCTCTATCGCAAGCAGCTTCACGAAATGCTCGGGCTCGATCCGCTGCCGGAACGCACGCCGTTGCAAGCCACCGTCACAGGCACGGTGCAACACGACGAGTTCGAGGTGCGCAACCTTCACTTTCAGTCCAGCCCCGGCCTGTACGTCACCGGCAACCTGTACGTACCCAAGAATCTCACCGCCCCCGCGCCGACGATCCTCTACGTTTGCGGGCACGGTCGCGTGAAGATTGACGGCATCGATTATGGCAACAAAACACACTACCAGCATCACGGCGCCTGGTTCGCCCGGAACGGCTATGTCTGCCTCGTCATTGACACGATCCAACTCGGCGAACTCGAAGGCATCCACCACGGCACCTATCGCCACGGCATGTGGTGGTGGAACTCCCGTGGCTACTCGCCGGCGGGTGTGGAGGCGTGGAACTGCATCCGCGCACTCGACTACCTTACGTCGCTTAACGTCGTGGACAAAAACCGCCTCGGCGTGACCGGCCGCAGCGGCGGCGGCGCGTACAGTTGGTGGATCGCTACGCTCGACGAGCGCATCAAGGTCGCCGCGCCGGTCGCCGGAATTACCGACCTGCAAAACCACGTTGTCGACGGAGTCGTCGAGGGGCATTGCGACTGCATGTATCACGTGAACACTTACGGGTGGGATTTTGCCCAAGTCGCAGCGCTCGTCGCGCCTCGCCCGTTGCTCATCCTCAACACCGACGACGACGGCATCTTCCCGCTCGACGGCGTCAACCGGCTCTTCACAAAAGTCCGTCGCATCTACGAGTTGCATGGCAAAAAAAACAACCTCGGCCTCGTCATCACCCCCGGCGGCCACGGCGACTCGCAGGAATTGCGCGTGCCGGCGTTCAACTGGTTCAACAAACATCTCAAGGGCAAAAGCGTTTTGATCGACAAGCCGGCGACCAAGCTTTTCCAACCGAAGCAACTCAAGGTGTTCGGCAACGCTCCGAAAGACGAGCGAACCACAACCATTCACGACACGTTCTCACGGATCGCCACCGACGACGTCAAGGCCAAGCGCCCGGAAATCATGGCGGATTTGCGCTCGAAAACCTTTGGCGGCTGGCCCAAGCGCGGGGGCAAGTTGCAGCTCGTAAAAGTGTCGGACACCGAGCGCGACGGCGTGCGTCTCGCTGCCTATGACTTTGACAGCCAACCGGGGATTCGGCTGCGAATGCACGTCGCCCACAAGGCCGACTTGGCCAAGGGCGCACCCGTGCACCTCCAAGTGCTCAACGACAACCAAGTTGAAGACATCGCCAGTCAGCTCGAATTCGTTGCCGAGCATCCGGGAGTTTACGTCGCCCTTTCGCCCCGGGGGATTGGCCCCACGCGATTGACGCATAACCAAAAACACCTCACGCAGACCCGCCGTCGATTCATGCTGCTTGGCCAGACGCTCGCCGGTCAACAGGTGTGGGATGTGCGCCGCTGCATCCGCGCCCTCCGCACGCTCGACCGCTGCGACGGTGCGCCGCTGGAATTGTGGGGCGCCGGCGACTCGGCGAGCCTCGTCACACTCGCGTCCCTCTTCGAGAAAGAAATCAGTCGGCTCAACCTCAGTGGCTATCCGACGTCGGACAGGGAGCAACCGGACTTTTTGAACATCTCCCGCTTCGCCACGACCGCGCAGTTGCTCGACCTGGCCAAGCGCAAAACTGAAGTCAAAACGCTCGACCAGACCACAAACATCCCCGGCGAAAAAACCGCTTGGCACAACTTCGACCGTTACGACTTCAAGCTGGGTGATGCCGACTGCCGTGTTGTCACTCCGAACACGGCAGCGCCCGGCAGGCCCTGGGTTTGGCGCGCCCGCTTTTGGGGGCACGAACCGCAAGCCGATCTCGCCCTGCTGGCCAAGGGGTGGCACGTCGTTTACTGCGAGGTGGGCGCGTTGTTCGGGAGTCCGGCGGCGGTCAAGCGATGGGATCGTTTTTACGATTTCCTGACCACGCAACACGGCTTCGCAACGAAAGCCGCACTGGAAGGCATGAGTCGTGGCGGCCTGATTATTTACAACTGGGCGGCGAGCAACCCCGGCAAGGTCGCTGCCATTTACGGCGACGCGCCGGTGTGCGATTTCAAAAGCTGGCCCGCCGGCCGAGGCGTCGGCAAGGGCAGTCTCGGCACGTGGAAACAATGTCTCGCGGCATACGGTTTCACCGAGGCCGAAGCAGTGGCGTACAAGGGCAACCCCATCGACCGACTCGCCCCATTGGCCAAAGCCGGCATCCCGATTCTCCACGTCGTTGGCGACGCCGACAAAGTCGTGCCAATCACGGAGAATAGCGACATCATCGAACAACGCTACAAGGCTCTCGGCGGCAAGATTCACGTGATTCACAAACCGGGGGTTGGCCATCACCCGCACAGCCTGAAAGACCCGGAACCCATCGTGGAGTTTTTCCTCGCACACGCCCCCAGATAAGCATCATGCCGGATCACCACGACGTAATCGTTGTCGGCGTGGGCTCGATGGGGGCGGCGGCCTGTTATCACTTGGCCAAGCGCGGCGCGAGAGTGCTCGGCATCGACAGCCAATCGGTTCCCAACACGAACTCATCCTACAACGGCGACACGCGTGTCATCCGGTTGAGTTATCAGGAGCATCCCGACTACGTGCCGCTGCTGCGCGATACCTATCAGCTTTGGGAGGAGATCGAGCAGGAAACCGGGGCAAAACTGCTCCACAAAACCGGCGTGCTGTACATGGGCTTCCCCGACGGCGAGGCGATCAGCGGCGTGAAGTTGGCCTCCGAGACACACAACCTCCCCTGCTCCACGCTGACGCACAGCGAGTTGGCCAGGCAGTTCCCGCAGTTCACTTTGCCCGAGGGCATGGTCGGCGCACTCGAACCGGAAGGCGGCTATCTGCTCTCAGAGCTAGCCGTTGAAACATACGCCAAGGCGGCGCAACAACTCGGCACCAGGTTGCTCACAAATGAACCGGTCGTCGACTGGTCAAGCGACGGCAACGGCGCAATCGTCCGCACCGCCAGCGGCACTCACACTGCGGGCAAGCTGATTCTCTGCGGCGGTGCTTGGTCAGGCGACTTACTGCGGTTGCCGGACGTGCCGCTAACGGTCACGCGGCAGGTGCTGGGATGGGTGCAACCCAGACGGCCGAAGTTATTTCAGCGCGGCGACTTTCCAGTTTGGAACATCGACCCCAATGGCGATGGCGATCTCACTGGGATTTACTACGGCTTTCCGATGAGCGGCGACGCCCTCAAGCTGGCGCGGCACCACCCCGGCACACCGATGACGCCGGACGCGATCACCGACGAAACCTTCCCCGCTGACGAGGAGGAAATCCTGCTGCCGCTTCGCCGCTATTTGCCGGACGCGCTTGGCCAAGTGCTGTCGATAAAAGTCTGCAAATACACCAACTCAGCCGATGGGCACTTCATCGTCGATCGTCACCCGGAGAGCGAGCGGGTGCACTTTGCCTGCGGATTCAGCGGGCACGGCTTCAAGTTCGCCAGCGTGATGGGCAAAGTACTCAGCGAGTTGGCGCTCGACGGCAAAACCGAACGACCCATCGACTTCCTCGGCCTGTCGCGGTTAGGTCCCTGACCGTTAGCGGAGTAATTAAGACACGGATTTCACGGATTCACTCGGGTTTTTTCTTCTAATTTGGCGTTTACCTGGGATTTCAATTTTAAATTCCCCCAATCAAATCCGTGAAATTCGTGTCTCAACTGAAAACTTGAAACTGAAAACTAAAAACTTCTCCCAGCATTGCCAATCGCTTGGTCAAGCGGCACGATTCGCCGCCATGAATCGCCTGTTGCTTACCCTCCTTTTTGCAGCGCTTGGCCAAGCACTTGCCTTGGCCGATCCGTATAACGTGCTGGTCATCCAAACCGACGAGCACCACTTCAAGACGCTCGGCTGTTACGGCGGCAAAATCGTCGGGACGCCGAACATTGACTGGATAGCCCAGCACGGAGCACTCGCCACGAGCTTTTACGCCACCACGCCGGTTTGCTCCCCTTCGAGGGGCGCGTTGATCAGTGGGTGCTATCCTCAATACACACCGGTCACGAACAACAACATCCCGCTTGGCGATCACGTCGTGACTTTCGCCGAGGTGCTTCGCCGGAAAGGTTATAAGACCGGTTACGCAGGCAAGTGGCATCTCGACGGCCTGGGCAAACCGCAGTGGGCGCCCGAGCGGAAGTTCGGCTTTGACGACAACCGCTACATGTTCAACCGCGGCCACTGGAAGAAATTCGAGATAACCGGGGACGGACCGCGCGTCGCGGCCATCAAGCGGGGTAAACCGTCTTACGGCGTCGAAAACGCCGACAGCAAAACGTTCTCCACCGACTGGTTGGCCAACCGCACGATCGACTTCATCAACCTCAACAAGGCCGAGCCGTTTTGTTACATGGTCTGCTTCCCTGATCCGCACGGCCCGAACACCGTCCGCAAGCCGTACGACAAGATGTACAAAAGCGTGAAAGTGCCGATCCCTGTCTCGGTGAACAAATCGCGCGCACAGACACCGCGCTGGGGAGCGGCGAGCCCAAGAATCACCGCCGACACCGTGCGGATGCTGATGCCAAGTTATTACGGCATGGTGAAGTGTCTCGACGACAACATCGGCCGCATCCTCGATGCGCTACGAAAAAACGGGCAGATCGACAACACGATCATCGTCTTCACCGCCGACCACGGCGACCTATGCGGCGAGCACGGCCGGCTGAACAAGGGCGTCCCCTACGAAGGCTCGGCGCGCGTGCCGTTTCTGTTATATTGCCCCGGTAAAATCCCGGCCGGCACCGTTGTCAACCAAGCACTGAGCTGCGTGGACTTCGTGCCGACCCTCTTCGCGCTGACCGGCGACGAACCGCCCAAGGGCGTCGAGGGCCGCGACGCTTCCGCCCTCTTTCGAGGCTCGAAAACCAAGTGGGACGACATCGCCTTTATCCGTTCGACCTCCGGCGTCAAACCTTGGCTCGCCGCTGTCACCGACCGCTACAAGCTCATCTACTCCGCGCTGGGCGATCCGTGGTTGTACGACCTGAAAACCGATCCCGACGAGTTGCACAATAAATTCGCCAACCCCGATTCCAAAAAAGTCATCCAGCGGCTCACCGTCAAGCTAGCCGCCTACGCCAAGCACCATAACGACCCCTACGCCGCTGACCCCCAAATCAAAGCCGACATGGCCCATGCGCTTGGCCAAGATTAGTCACCGAGAAAAAACTCCGGCGGGAGGAACCATGGTGGTGGGTCAGCGGGTGGATCGTTGCGATTTCGGGTTGTGCCCTTGGCCAAGTCGACGGCCGGGATGGTGTCGATCCGGCGGATGACTCGGTAAAACAGCTCAGCGACCTTGGGCAGATCCTCCTGTCGCACCATGTCGATGGTGTCGTGCGGGTCGAACAGGTAGAGCGGCCCGCTGATGTGGCAGACTGACGGGATGCCAGCGGTGAAGAACGGGGCGCTGTCGCACGGCGGTTCTGAACCAAACAGGTAGGCGTCCACGCCGATGGTGCGACTGAGGTTCACGCACTGCACTTCCTCCTCGAGTACGCGCAGCAACTCCGGCGTCTTGTCCACGAAGAGCGCGCGGGTTTCCGCCTGGCCTGTCTTAGCGTAGCCGCCGCTGCCGTCGCCCTGCGCCTCCTCTCCAATGTGCTCGACTCCGATCGCTGCGACAATTTTTTCGAGCAGCCCATCACGGTGTTTGGCGACAAATTCGCGGCAGCCGATGCCGCCGTGGAAATGTCCGCTCGACGCCAGAAAAACCAGGCCGCGTTCGAGCGGTTCCGTCGATCGCGCGAACGCCTCCGCCAACGCCAGCAGCACCGAGAGCCCTGAAGCGTCCTCCACCGCGGAAGCGAACGGGGCGTCGTGGTGGCAGGTGAGCAGAATGTATTCGTCGGTGCGGCCGGGCAGGATGCCGACGACATTGTGGGAATCGACTGTGCAACTCTCCCCCGTGCTGGTGAAGTGGAACGCCTTGCCGCTGGTCGCGGCGGAACGAACGGCCTCGGCGTGTTCGCGGCCGACCCAAGCGGCCGGTGTTTTCTTAAGGAATCCGTCGTACGGCACGTACAGTTCGCAGCCGTCGATCGGAATTTCGCCCAACAGCCCGATGAAGCCGCTCGCCCCGCGCTTCCACGACTCATAGTAGGCGCGGAAGTTGGGGATCAGCCAGTTGGCGCAGTGCAGCGTGCCGTCCGGAATGGTGTCGCCGGGATCGTGGATAAACAACGAGCCGCCCTTGAGGTGCGTCGCGTTAAGTTCGCCAAACTGCATGTCGGCAACCACGATTTTGCCGGAGACATCCGCCTCGTCGAACGCCTCGTCGCTGCCAACCCCAACGTAAACCGCCCCGCTCCGAGCGCCCTCGGCTGCCGTCCAGCCGGTGTATGGCACGGCGAAGCTGGGAATGTCCGCCGCCGGATCGCCGATGGCCAGGCGGGTCATCGCGGGTCGCCAGTAATTCACGGGAACCGGCTCGAGGCGGGTGTCGCTCAGGCCAATTTCGTTGAAGCGCTCAAGCATGAACTGCTCGGTTTTGAGTCCCTCTTCGTAGCCGGGACGGCGGATGCCGAAGGAGACGATGCGCCCGATCTCAGCGAGCATGCTGGTCGCCGAGAAGGTCATTTGCTTTTGCTGCGTTGCAATTTGCGCAGCGGCCGGTAACCGATGCGAATAATGCCCTGTTCCTCCACGAGCCGCCGCACGTCGGCGTCGTTGGTGAAGGTCTCGTATTCCTCCGCGCGCGTCTTCCAACTGTTGGTGACGTGGCGCAACTCGTCGGTCGGCATGGCGGCGTGGATGAACAACTCGGTGACACCCGGCTTGAGGTTGCGCAGGATCTTCATCCAAAATTGTTTCACGCCCTTCTTCTCCTCATCAAGGTTGTCGAAAATCAGGTAGTCCGGAAAAATGATGCCCTTGGCGGCAAACTGTTTCCGCAGCTCGCTGAACCCAAACCGCGCCGCCGTGCTCTGCGACGGCATCCGCACCGGGAGGTCGAACTCCAGTCCGAGTTGCAGGTAAACCTGAACGTAGCGAGGGTCGTAGTTCAGCGCACCCATGTGCGTGTCGAGGTGCGTCACGTCGATACCGGCATCGAGCGCCTTGCGGACTTGAGCGCGAGCCTCAATCAGCGCCTCCGCCGGTTTGCCGTGAATGTACACCTCCGGGACGCTCCGCCACAGGTAACCCTGCGAATCCACCAACCCCGGCACCTTGTCGCGGGAAGCGACCGGCCCCCAGCGGTACACCTGCCACTCGGAGGTGTGGCAGAGATGAACGCCGAAGTCCTTCTCCGGGTGCAACTTGGCATAGCGCGCGATCTCGGTGAACCACGGGCACGGCACCATGATCGTCGCCGAGGTCATGAGGCCGCGCTCAAGCGAGTCGATGGCGGCGGTGTTGGCGGCGTGACACATGCCGGTGTCGTCGCCGTTTATGATCAGTAATTTGTCTGTGACCTTATAGCCGAGGCGCTGGGCGAGAGTCGGGCCGTCGGCCTTGGCCAAGGGGACGGCGAAAAGAGAAACTGTCAGGGCAGCCAAAGTTGCTCGTGCGAGTAAGTTCATCACGGCGCATCGTTCATGATGACGCGTTGCGGAGCAAGGTCAAAGGGCCAAGCGATTGGCCAAGCGGCAAAAATCGTTTGACGCCGGGAGTCAGCTGAATGTAGAAAGAACGCGATGACCAAGTCTACTGAATTGTCCTCAAGTAATCGTCGTGACTTTATCAAGACCACCGGCTCCGTAACGGCCGCCTCGGTGCTGGCCGGTGTTGCCATCCCTCGAGTGCACTCTGCGGTCGATGACATGACCCAAATCGCCGTCGTCGGCGCGGGCGGCCGCGGGACCGGCGCAGCCGACAACGCGCTGTCAGTGCCAAGTGACATCGCCCGCAACAAACTCGTCGCGATGGCCGATGTCTCCACCGCAAAGATGGACAACAGCTACAAGGCCCTGAAAAGAAGGCACAAGGACAGCGTGGACGTGCCGGCCGATCGCCGCTACATCGGTTTTGACGGCTACGCCAAGGCGATGGACAACCTGAACAAGGGCGACGTTGTCATCTTCACCACCCCCTGCGCCTTTCGCTGGGTGCATTACAAAAAAGCCATCGACAAGGGGCTGAATGTTTTCATGGAGAAGCCGCTCTGCCCGGATGGCCCCACCGCCCGGCGCATGCTTGCCCTCAACGACTTGGCCAAGAAGAAGGATCTCAAGGTCGGCGTTGGCCTCATGTGCCGCCACAGCCGCGCCCGAGGCGAACTCTTTAACCGCATCAAGGACGGTGAACTCGGCGACATCAACCTGTTGCGCGCTTACCGCCTCCACGGCCCCGTTGCCTCCTGTTACTCACTCCCTCCGAAGAAAAACGAGAGCGAGTTGCTCTACCAAATCCGCCGCTTCCACAGTTTCATCTGGGCGAGTGGCGGCTCGTTCAGCGACTATTTCATCCACAACATTGATGAATGCTGCTGGATGAAGGATGCCTGGCCCGTGAAGGCGCAAGGCGCCGGTGCTCGCCATTATCGGGGGGATTACGTCGATCAAAACCTTGGTTGCTACACGGTCGAGTACACGTTCGCCGATGGAGCCAAATTGTATCTGCATGGCCGCACCATGCCGGGCTGTTACGGCGACTTTGCGAGCTATGCGCATGGCTCCAAAGGGCTGGGTATCATCTCAAAAAACGGCCATGCACCGGCACCCTGCAAAATCTTCAAGGGTCAAAGCATGAAGGATCCGGTTGCATGGGCTTACCCGGGCCGCGAGACCAATCCGTATCAGGACGAGTGGAACGACCTAATGACCGCCATTCGCGAAAACAAGCCGTTCAACGAAGTGGAACGCGGCGTCATGGCCAGCGTCGTCACCGCCGCCGGTCGTTTTGCCACGCACACCGGACAGGAAGTCACGGTCGATCAGGTGCTCAACCACGACCACGATCTTTGCCCGAACGCGGATCAGTTAACGATGGACTCCCCCGCCCCGCTGCAAACCAACCCGGACGGCAAATACCCCGTCCCGCAACCGGGCATCATCAAGGATCGCGAGTACCTGGAAATCGACGCAGACAAGGCATAAGCCAACTCGCACGCGAAAAACCGAGAACCGAGAACCGAGAACTTATTCCGGTCTTGGCCAAGCGCGAAACACCGGCGACTCGACCACACTCACTTGGCCAAGCGCACTGCGAAATGCCACACGAGCGCCTAGCCGCTTGTCGCCGGTAACCAGTCGCAGTCCATCGCTTGGCCCCAGCACGCTGATCGCCGTCGCGAGACTGTCCGCCGTGATCGCGTCCGGGGCGAGTACATGCACCAGCCGCTGTTCCGTGAGTGCCGTGCCGGTGCGCGGATCGACAATATGCGAGTGGCGTTTGCCGTCGATTTCCAAAAACTGAAACAAGTCG
>JABGZB010000094.1 GCA_018674955.1 Verrucomicrobiota bacterium
ATTCGACATTTATGCGGTCTCCTCCTGTTTGCGGAAGCGGGTGAAGCACATCCGGCGACACTACTTTGCCGATTTTAAGCAACGCGAGTTTATTTTGTTCGGGGAAGATTTTTTTAAAGTGAAATGAACATCCACTGAGGAATACTTGTCTATAGGCTTTTTTATGGCAGTAAGCAAAAGAAATACTAAACTTGGGGCAATCCTTATCCTGTCCTTTGTCGCCAGTGTGTTTTCCCAAGCGGAAGAATCGCAGCGTCAAGATGCAGTAGTCAAAGCGGCTGGTTTGGTCATGCCTAGTGTGGTTAATATTGCAACCAAAACTCGAGTGCAGCGGGTTCGGTATTACTACGATTGGTGGCGAGACAACTGGGCTCCTTATGCGCAGGAGTTGCCACCACAGGAAAGCGCCGGTTCCGGCGTCGTGGTGGATGCGTCCGGCTATGTTCTGACGAATGTGCATGTGGTTAAGGATGCAGATGAAATATGGGTCAAAATCAACAATGAAGCTGGCGAACCCAAAATTTACGAAGCGGAAGTGGTTGTCGGCAGTCTTGCGACGGACATCGCCTTGCTAAAAATCATTCACGGGGAAGCTGGTAAAACGTTTGCTGTCGCCGACTTTGCAAACAACGGTGACCTGCTGCTTGGTGAAACAGTGCTAGCGCTTGGTAACCCGTTTGGCCTAGGTGGTTCTGTCAGTCGTGGAATTCTCAGTTCAAAAAGTCGCCGCACCGAGACGGAGGGCAGCCAACTTGACATACCGGATTGGTTGCAAACCGACGCATCTATCAATCCGGGGAACAGTGGCGGCCCGTTGATCAACCTTGACGGTGAAATCATCGGGATCAATGTAGCGGTGCTCAAGGAGGGGCAAGGTATCGGTTTCGCCATTCCCGTCAAACGGGTTAATGAAGCGCTTTCTCGAATCTTTACGCCCGAGTTTTTGGAGGGGAATTGGTTTGGCGCCAAAGTTGATGCTGGCAGTCGACCTTTGACGGTCACAGCGGTTGAACCGAACAGTCCCGCCGCCAAGGCTGACATGGCAGTGGGCGATCAAATAACCAAGATCAACGGACACTCCCCCCGCAACTTCATCGAGTTTGCAGTAAGACTGCTGGATTTGGGCAACAATCCAACAGTGCAAATCGACATCAAGCGCGGGGATGATGTCTTCTTACGTCGAGTGAACCTGCTTCCCGAAAAATCCTTTCTTAACTCTGGTCTCATCCGTGAAAAGACCGGTGTAAGTTTGGAAGCGTTGACGCCGGAGGTAGCCAGAGCGCTTGGATTCAATTCAGCCGAAGGTCTAGTTGTGTCACAGGTTGATGCTGGCTCGCCAGCGGATAAGGCAGGACTTACAACGGGAGTAGTTGTCGTCGCAATCGACGACCGTAAAGCAAGCGACATCGTTAATGCCGCAAGGTTGCTAAACCGAAAGACAAGTGGTGAAGGTTTAAAGCTGAGTCTTGTACATATAAGACGCAAAGGAATCTTTCTTCGGCGTACAACTGAAAGTGTTATCTTGAAGGTGCTTTGACCACCCATTCGATAGCGAACACAAAAAGAAATTCGCCAACGACTGTTTGAAGGAGGAGTCTCCCCCGGTCACCAAGGCTGGGGAAAAGTCCGATGTGGTGCGTGTGAGCTTCGTCATCGGCCTACATCTACGCTTATTACGTTACAATACGAGAATTTCCTGGGCTCGCCGTTAACGACGGCCTGAACCCCGGCCGGGTATCCCCCGCTTGAGAACTCCCCGGTTATGAGGCAACCTTCGCACATGAAGACCTCGCCAGACCAGTTGCGCAACCCGTCCTTGAACTCCGACCGATACGTGAATCTGAAGAATACCGGTTCCCTCTCCAGAATTGTGTTTATGTTGACTGTTTTTGTCATTTTAAAAAGTTGGGGAATTAGAGCAGATTGGCCACAGTTTCGAGGACCCGACGGGCAGGGACACTCCGACCAAAAGGGCATTCCCCTCGACTGGGAGGAAGGCAAAAACATCACCTGGAAAACCGAAGTGCCCGGCCAGGGCTGGTCGTCGCCGGTGATTGCCGGAAACCAAGTCTGGATGACCAGTGCCGAGGCCGATGGCAAGTCTCTGAGCGCTGTTTGCATCGACAAAACCAGCGGCAAGTTGCTGTACAATGTCGAGGTGTTGACGCCGGAGGACGCCGGCCCCCATCATCGTTTGAACGGCTACGCCTCGCCGACGCCGGTGCTGGACGGCGAGCGCGTGTTTGCCCACTTCGGCCCGCGCGGCACCGCGTGCCTGGACACGGCCGGCCGGATCCTCTGGAAAAATACCGAGTTCGAATACAACGTGATCCAGGGAGGAGCCAGCTCGCCGATTCTTCACGGCGACCTGTTGATTCTCACCTGCGACGGCATCGACAAGCAATTCATCGCTGCGCTCGACAAGCGGACGGGGAAGGTCAAGTGGAAGCAGCCACGGGCGCATCTCGAGGCCGCCGCTAAGAAGCGGTCTATCGCAAAAATGGCCTATTCCACGCCGCTCATTCAGACCGTTGACGGCGTTCCACAACTCGTTTGCTCTGGTGCCGACCATGTCGCGGCGTATGACCTCACGACCGGCTCCGAACTGTGGTGGATGCCGTATAACGGTTTCTCCATCGTGGGCCGTCCCTCGTATGGGAACGGCCTGTTTTATGTCGTGGGCTCCATCCGCCAGGATCATTTCTGTATCTATGCCGTCCGCCCCGGCAAGGGGAGGCTCCGCGACGATCAGGTTGTTTGGCAGCGTTCCATCAGCATTCCTCATGTTCCATCACCAATTCTGGTCGGCCGGGAACTTTTTGTCGTGCACGACGGGGGCGTGGCGAGTTGTGTTGACGCCTTGACCGGCAAGGAGCATTGGCGCGAACGTCTCGGCGGCAACCACGACGCTTCGCCCGTCGAGATTCGCGGTCGCATCTACTTCTGTAACCGTGAAGGAAAAACCACCATTGTCGCCGCCGACAGCGCCTTTCAGATTTTGGCGACGAACCAGTTGAAAGGCACCTTCAAAGCTTCACCCGCCGTGACCGATGGCGCGTTGTTCCTGCGAAGCGACACCCACATGTACCGCATCGAGAAGCCAAGGAGGTAAACACCCGCCCGGCGCTTGGCCAAGGGCAACAAAAAAGCCCCCGTTGTTCGGGGGCTTAAAGAAATGGGGTGGGGGATCAGGCCACGGTGGCGGCCTCCTCGTTGAGGAGTTCGCTGCCCCGGTTTAGCAGGTCGTCGCGGGTTAGTTCCCCTTTTTCGACCTTGGCCAAGAGGGCTTTTTGTGCGGTGTAATCTTTGTTTTCGACACCGGCTTTGCTTTGCAGCATGCGCCATGCTTTGCGGCGCTCGACGGCGAAGAGGACCATCTGCCGACTGACGGTGAAGTACTTGAACTTCCCGTTGACTTCGGCCTTGAAGTACACGCCGAAGTCCGGCACGTAGGACAGTTGGCTCTCGTCGAACACGCGCCGGTAGGTAACGTCCTGCTGCGTGATGGAGGTGAGCATGTTGTCGATGTGAATGAACTCGGCAGCGCTGCTCTCGGGTATGGCTTTAATGTGCTTGCGGAAGCGCGCCTCGGTGATCGCCCAGTGCGCGACGGTGTAGTTGTATTTTTCGCCGGTGGACTTGTACTTGGTTTCCCACCAGTCGCGCTTGATGGTGGGGTTACCCTTAAGCTCGAGGCATTCCTGCATCAACTCACCGACACGCGGGTTGTACACGAACTCTGGCATGCCTCGGCTGTCGCGGATGAGTTTCGCCTGGTCGTTTGACATGTGGTCTGCCACGCCGTGCTCGGGCTGGCAGGTGGTGTAGCATTGGAAAAATGCGGTGCCGCGATACTCCAGGCCGTCGAGCATGGCTCGGTAGGTCTTGGCGGAGTTGGCCATGGAGACTTGCGCGACAAACGGCGAGCCGTGCCCGCTGATGAACGCCTCGGAGACACTCTTTTTCTCGACCAGCTTGCCCTGTGATGCGGCGCCGAACTGGTTCATGTCGTAGCCACCTAGCATGTTGGAGCTATCGGAGTTTTGGCCTCCGGTGTTCGAGTACACCTGCGTGTCGAGCATGAGCAGCAAAACATTCGGGCGGTTCTGCAGCACGACCTTGGAGACGTTTTGGAAGCCGATGTCGCCCATGGCACCGTCTCCGCCGATGGCCCAGACCTTGGGTAGTTCGCGGATTTCCTGGTCGGTCATCAGCGAGTCGTCAAGGTGGGTCAGGTCAAAATATTCGCTGTGCGAACTGACGTCGTCGTCGCGGGTGAGTAGCGCGTTGGTCAAGCGCTCCGGCACGACAGAGTGGCGCGCGTGGTTGAGCGTGGCCGATTCGCCAAACAGCCAACTGATGGTTGCGCCGTCCTGGAAGAGGGAGTTCATCCACGGGTACGGATGCGGGTTGGACGGCGGGGTGGAGCCGTACACGGTGTTGCAACCAGTGTGCGCGCCCATGAACATGACGCTCATGCCGTTCGCGTGCCGGCCGTCGATCGCCTGCAGGTCTCGGTGGTTGAAGGCGTCCTGCCGCAGCACGGCGCAGAGTGCGTCGATAATTTCCTGGTCGGTGATCTCGCCGTGCTTGGCCAAGCGCTTGGCTGTGTCGTCGTCGTTCTCGCCGCCGAGGCCCATGATCGAGTGGGCGACGGACCAGGTGTACCATTTGTATTCTTCCTCGCTCCTTGCCTTGAGCGATTGCAGCTTGGCCACGCCGTTGTTTTCTAACTCGGTGGCGGCTTCGCGGAGGCGCTTGGCCTTTTTATGGTAGAGCGGGCGCATGTACGCCTCGGTGACGGAGGCCACGGCTCGTAGTACGCTCTTCTCGCCGCAGCCAGCGCAGGCGCCGTCGCCACTGACGAGCGCCTCGTAGTTGCGCCGCACCATGAGGTGGTTACGGAGCGCCGCCTCGCGTGAGTCCTCCGGCGTGTCATTGTTGTAAAGGCCGAGAAACTTCTGGCTCGTGTCCGGCAACAGACGGCTGAAGACCTGCGCGGTGGCCAGTTCGGCGTTGAGTTCCGGCGTCTCGCGGGTCATCCGCAGAGCATCGTGGTCGCCGCAAACCTGCACGCACTCGCCGCAGCCCTTGCAGAGGTCGCTGACGAAAATTGAGAAGATACCTCCGTTGCCGGGGTTCTTTTTCTCGACGCTGCGGAAGATCGCGGTGACGTCATTGTACGCCAGCGGCAACTGGCCGATGATGCGGGTGAACTCGCCGCGCGCCTCCTCGGAAACTGTGGTGAGCTGATCGACCTCGGCGCGGAGAATGTCCTTGAACGGTTCCTTGCCCTTGCTGGTGGCATTGTCGACCATGCGTGCGCGGCAACGTTCCTCGAGGCCCTTAACCTCGTTGAGCAGATTCTTCTGTTGTTCCTTGTCGCTGACGTAGTTGCGGATGGCGGTGACGAGGATGGTGCTGACATCCTGCGCGGTGTTGGGGAGGGCGGTGTCCGGGCAGGCTGTGATGCACTCCATGCACTGGGTGCAGTTCTCGGCGATATAAACCGGCGTTTCGCGGCGGGCGACGTATTTGCTCTGCGTCGCGCCGATGCCCGAGCCCATCAGGCCCACGCTGGCCAGCGCGCCGGCCGGCTGGTGGTAGCCCAGTTCGTTGCGGAACTCAGAGTCAAACTTGGCCATGGTCTGGAACGGTGCGCGCTCCTGTCCCTCCGGCATGGAGCAGCTTGGGCAGCCGGTGCTTTCGCAGCCGGAGGTGGGAATCATTTCGATCCCGTCGGCGTTGTTCGGCGCGAGCAGCGGGTTGCGCATGGTCGATGTGTCGGCATCCTCGATCTCGCCGATATTGATTTCCTGCACGCGCTCGAAGCCGCCGATCATCACTTTCATGTTCGACTCGACAACAGCCTCGCCGAAGCGGCCGAACTTTTTCTCGTACTGCTTGCGCACGATGTCTTGGTACTGCTCCTCGCTGATTTCGTGATCCTTGAGGAAGGAGGACACCTTGAAGAATGCGCCGAGGAACGAGTTGCCCTGCATGCGCAACTGCAGATCCTCTCGGCTGGTGGCGTCGCGGGCGACATCGAAACCAGGCAGGATGAAAATCCGAATGTTGTTGTCCCTGACGAACTGCCGGTGCTTGGCCGGGATGCGTTTCCATGCGTCCTCGGGCGAGTCGCTCGATTCCCAAACCAAGCAACCGCCCTTGTTGATGCCCTCGAGCGGGTTCGTGTGCGTGAACGCCTTAGGGTCGCAGCACAGCACCACATCGACGTGGTTTAACTCGCAGTTCACTTGGATGCACTTTGGCGCCACGGTGAGGTAGTAGTTCGTTGGCGCGCCCTTTTTCTCGGAGCCATATTTCGGATTGGCCATGATGAAGAGCTTGTCCTCCAGTTGGCCAAGGTCGTCATAGGTCGGGGTGCGCTCGGAGATGATCTGGCCGAAGTTGCCGATGATCTCGCCGAGGTTTTTTCCGGTGGTGATCATGCCCCAGCCGCCGATGGAATGGAACCGTACCGCGATCGCGCCGTCCGGCAAGAGCGATGGTGTATCCTTCGAGATGACTGCGTACGGGTGGTTGATGCCCAGTGTGAAATAGGTCTCGCCGTCCGAGGCACTTTTGCCGTCAGTTCGCTTGGTTTGGCCGGTGGCAAACTCATACGCACCGAGCGTGTGCTCCGGCCGAAAGTCGCGCGATCCGATGCCGTAACTGCCCCGGAAGATGCGCGGGGTTTCCTCCGGCGTGATGGCCGGCAGGTCGCCGCCGAACTTGGCCACTTCCTGCCCCTTGCCTAGCGCGGTGCGAATGTCGCGAGCTAACGGGTTGTCGCCGGCCATGCCCTCGTCCGTGCGTTCGAGGATGATAACATTTTTCTTGCCTCGCAGGGCCTCGATGACGGCTGCCTCGGGGAAGGGCCGGATGACGTTGACATGGATCGATCCTATCTTGGCGTTGCGCTGCTCGCGCAAATAGTCGCAAGCGGCCTCGATGTTTTCCGCCGCGCAGCCAAGCGAGACGAACACTGTGTCGGCGTCACTGGTCTTGAATTCCTGCAGCAGGCCGTAGCGGCGGCCGGTCAATTGCGCGAACTCCTCGCTGCACTGTTCGATGAAGCCAAGGATCGGCTCATTGAAATTGTTGCGCCGTGCAACCACGCCGTTCATGTGGTGCTCCTGGTTTTGCACCGGGCCGATCAGCACCGGGTTTTTCAGGTCCATCATTGCCGGCACACGGCGGCGGGTTGGCCCGAACAATTCACGCTGCGCCTCGGTGGGGCAGTCGATCGTGTCGTCCGGCGCGCCGAGGAACTCGCGCAGCAACTCGGATTCCGGGGAGCGATAGGTTCGCTCCGAGTGGGTGGTGAGCATGCCGTCCTGGATGTTCATGCCTGGGTTGAGCGCCAGCTCGTTGACCTTGCGCAGGATGATCGCCGCGTCCGCCGCGTGCTGGGCGTCGCGAGCCATCATCATCGTCCATCCGACGTCGAGTGCGCCGTAAAAATCGTCGTGACCGCAATGCACGTTGAGCGCCTGCTTGGTCAGCGCGCGGGCGCCGACCTCCACCACCATGGTGGAGAGCTTGCCCGGTGCGTGGTAGTACTGCTCCATCGCGTAGGCGATGCCCTGCCCGGAGGTGAAGTTGACCGCGCGCTTGCCGGTCACGGCGAAGGCCGTGGCACCGCCTTGGGCGGCGTGTTCGCCTTCGCACTCGATCGCGATCTTTGAGTTGCCCCAGGCATCCAGTTCGCCCATCGCGAAGGCTTCCTGGTACAGTTCACCGCCCTCGGTCGAGGGGGTGATGGGGTAAAAAATTCCGCCCTCGGTGACTCGAGTCTCCACGCACTTTGCAACCAGATAGTTGCCGTTTACGGTGACGGGAATGCCGGGGTATTTTGGTTTCGAATCTGTCTGTTTCGACATGGTTATTTCTAAAAGAGTTCCTCCATTTGAGGCGTTGTCCGTGGGGAAACAGAAAACAAGACACAACCGCCGAGTTATGCCTTGGTCGGCTCAAGAGCCGTGATTTGGCGACAACGCACCCAAAGGGAAACAGTATCGCCTAAAGTGTCCCCAGGCAACCTATTTTGGGGGTGGATTGATAAGCTGAAACATTTCTTATTATAAGGACAGCTTATCGTTGCCTCGCCTTGGTTCAGCGATAAAAAGCCCTTTTCTGTGTTTTTTAGCAATAATCCGTGATTTGGCGATGCCTTCGCGGATGACACCGTCAGGCCAAGCCGGCGGTGCTTCGGATAATATCATCGAGCGGTGTCGCCGGCCGGAAGCCGGTGAACGACTCGAGTTTTTCGATGACGGGCTTGCGGCGCTGCATGTCCTCGAAGCCGTTTTCGTACGCCTCGTTGTACGGCACGAGCTCGATTTTGGAGTCCGATCCTGTCAACTCGATCACCCGCTTGGCCAAGGCGAGGATGGTCACTTCCTCCGTCGAGCCGATGTTGAATACGCCGCCCGGCGCCCGGTCGCACTTGGCCAAGCGGAGCATCGCCTCGACCGTGTCGCCGACGTGGCCGAAGCAGCGTGACTGCTGGCCGTTGCCGAACACGCGCAGCGGCTCGTCCGCCTTGGCCGCCTCGACGAAACGGGGCAGCACCATACCGTACCGCCCGGTTTGCCGCGGGCCGACGGTGTTGAAAATGCGTGCCACGATGACCGGCAACTGGCGCTCGGCGTGGAAGGCGAGCGCTAGAAATTCGTCCATCAATTTTGAGCAGGCGTAGCTCCAGCGCCCAAGCGTCGGAGGGCCGATGAGCAGGTCGTCGGTTTCCGCAAACCCTTCGCGCGAGCTTTTGCCGTACACCTCGGAGCTGGACGGCAGCAGCATTGGCGTGCGGTTGGGCGCGGCAGCCTCGAGGATGGCCTCGGTGGCCTTGAGATTGGTCTCGATGGTGCGGATCGGCGACTGTACGACGAGGTCCACCCCGACTGCGGCGGCGAGGTGAAACACGTAGCCCGACTCGGCGACTAGCGAGCCAAGCGACTCGCAGCTGGTGACGGTGCTTTCGAGCACCGTGAGGTTCGGATCGTCGGCGACGGCGGCCAGGTTGGCTCGTGAGCCGGTGGAGAAATCGTCGATCACAACGACGCGTTCGCCTTGGCCAAGCAGGCGCTCGGTGAGGTGCGATCCGATGAAGCCGGCGCCGCCGGTGATGAGGGTGTGAGGTGCTTCGGTCACGCCGCTTGGTGTCATCCGGCGGCGCGGCTGTCAAGCGGCACGCCGCGTTGGCTCGACAAGACGGCTTGACCTGTCGCATTGTTGACGCGCCTTGATGGGAGGCGTTTTTCTGTCAAATTGAAAATTCTTGTCGCCATAACCGGAGCCAGTGGGATGATTTATGCCCAACGCCTGCTCGATCGCTTGGGGGCGTCCGGGCACGAGACGCACGTCGTGCTCAGCGCCTACGCGCAAACGGTGATCCAGCAGGAGTTGCCGGACGGCCTGCGCTTGGCCAAGGGCATCGAGTCGCATGGACTCAAGAGCATGAACGCGCCGTTCGCCAGTGGCTCGAACGCGTGCGACGCGATGGTCGTTATCCCGTGCACGATGGGCACGATGGGCCGCATCGCGCACGGCTTCGCCGACAACGTGCTGCTGCGTGCTGCCGATGTGGCGCTGAAGGAAAATCGGAAGCTAATTTTGGTGACACGTGAGACGCCGCTGAATTTGGTGCAAATCAAAAATATGGAACAGCTGCTGCTCGCCGGCGCGACGATCCTGCCGGCGAACCCGCATTTTTATTTTAAGCCGAAAACCATCGACGACGTCGCTGACACGGTGGTGGCGCGGGTGCTCGACCACTTGGGCGTG
>JABGZB010000095.1 GCA_018674955.1 Verrucomicrobiota bacterium
CTTGCCGCTAACCGATCAATGTGCGGCGTTTTGGCGATGAGATTTCCATAGCACCGCAAAGCCGGGGCAAGGTCATCGATGGCAATGAAAAGGACGTTTGGTTTGGAAGTGCTCCAGCCGGAAACAGCGAAGCCCATGCAAATGATTGTGAGAAGAATTTTCATGGCGGCGGGGCATCATCTCGACTTGGCGTCGCCGCTGCAAGGAAAAGTGGCTTAGGTTGTCAGGGTCCTTGAATTAGTAAGTCGCAGATTTTTTGAGGATTTATTTCCGACACATACTTGTTGTGCGCTCTAACCCAAATTTCCTTAAAAATTTCCACAGGCCGATCGTCTCCCTTTAAGCATCTTCTTTCTTCAAAACGTGTTAGTGCAACAGACACGTCAACTTCGAGATATATCCTGTAGTTGAAAATGTTGTTTAGATGGGCCTGGAAGATAAAAATACCTTCCACAATGACTATTTCATTGCTTTCCGAAGCTACCTCAACCGCTTCCCTTGCTTTTTGAAAGTCAATGATTGACTCGTAATATCTGTCAAAATCGTTTTCATTCCAGTTACCTGAAGCAAAAGCACGGTAGGTTTCCTTTTCAACTTTCTCGTTGTTGAAATCATCAATATGAAAAATCTCATTGTTGATTCCCGACTGCTTCAATTCGCCTGACAGATCCTTGCCAAGGGTGGTTTTCCCCGCGCAATCGATTCCATTAATGCCAATGATGTAGGGCGTGTTTTGTTTTTTGTCCCGTTCGTAGTTGGACTTGATGGTTTTGAATGTGCTTTTCATGACTGCCTAGCGTGTTTCCAAGAATAATCTCGTTCTACTTGTCTGGGATTTTTAAGGGATCGGGGCGTTGATCATGGGCAAGTTGCTGTCCGTGTTGGCAGCAACGAATGATACCCAAAAAAAGCTGACTCACGGCAAAAACCCAAAGCATGGGGATCAGGGTGGAAGGGATAATCAGTGCCAGTGAAAGCATAAATACAAAAACGCCTTCATCAAAATTGAAAAGTTTTCTCTGTTCCTTCAGGAACCACATCAGGTTGTTTCCCAAACCTTTGTCAAGCCCGCCGAATTCATCCAACTGTTTCTGGAGGGCAGCACTAGTCCGGGATATTTCTGTGAGATATTCCTTGTCGCGCTCCATTTCAGAATGAATAACCACATATTTTACATACCCGCGTAGAGCGTAAAAACATACACCGATGAAGGCCAAAAATATTGGAGTCACAGCTGCTTGAGTCTGCATATACCCCGCATAGGCAATGGCACCGAACCAAACGAACACTTGCAAGTGATCGGTTGCTTTATCGTAAAAACCACCTGACCCGGAAAACGTCCCCCTGTACCTGGCCATTTGTCCGTCCATGCAGTCCAGAATATGGCTGACATGAATCAAAACGGCGGCCGCAACATAGAAAGCAATGCCAAGACTTTCTTCTGAACTCCCAAGGCAAATGAAGACCGCGGATACCAAGGCGACGATGAAGGAAAGCAGGGTGATCAGGTTGGGTGTTATCCAGGCAATATCGACAACGAACCAATTACAAACAACCGCCAGCGGTGAAGTTACAAATGAGGACCACCACTCATCATTTGGATTTTTTGTCGCCCAGATGCGCTTGAATTTATCCATGAAATTTCACGAAAAACGTGGCGTCCTTTTCAGGCATTGTTGATTCTCCCACTGTATCAGAAGGCCTCGCCGTGGATGATTTACGCGGGAACGGATTGTTCCATTGAAGCAGATTGCTCGCCAGATACCCATGCCTGCAGCCGGTTATAGTCGGCCAGATTGTCGACTTCGCTCCAGAAAATCCCGGATACATCCACGTGATGAACCGGCAGACCGTCAGTGATGAACATATAGAGAACCCCTTCCCACCAATTCCGAAAATCGCCCTCGGATATCATTTGGCTCAGCCTGTTTTTGAAGGTTGAGATGAATCGACCGTCAATACGAACGATCCCGACATATTCGCAATCGGTCTCGTGGTTCTCGAGCTGGTTGCCTGTTTTATAGATGCGATCCCCTTGCACGCCAAACCGGAAGTCAGCGTTTTCTATACGCGTGCAATCGGACAACATCACACAATCCTTCGACTGTTTCAGGGCAAGATCGAGTATTTCCTCCTCAAAAAACAAATCTGCATTCATGAGGATGGTGTCTTCCGTGAGCAACTCCCTCGCCAACCACAGGGACGCAATGCTGTTGGTCACCTGAAAAAACGGATTGTGGAAAAACTGCACGTCGCAACCTGCAAGCTCCTGATGGATGAGATGACTGTTATATCCCGTGATTACCGTAATGTCTTTGATATCCCGTTGATGGAATAAATCGATGATCCGCCTAATCATCGTCTGGCCATCTATTGTGAGTAGGCATTTTGGTTTGTCTCCCAGAATGCTGTTAAGTCGTGCGCCGATTCCGGCGGCCATAATGATAACTTTCATGATTTTTACTGACTCATTTCACGAACCGGGCGGAGGGAATCAATGGTGCTGCGTAAGGCAATGCAAAGGCCATCCACGTCTTCCTCGTGCTGATCTCCCATGTGGCTTACCCGGAACACCCGGGTCTCAAGCTCGCCAGGATTCGGAGCCACATAGATGCTGTGTTGGGTCTCGAGTATTCGCACCAATTCCCGTGCATTGATGCCATTGGCGCAACGGACCGCGGTCATTGCGTTGGAGGGGCGCAGAGGAAACACCTGAAGCGAAAGGTCGGGCAGTTGATCCCTGAAATACCTCGCCAATTGAGCATGCCGCTCGATCCCCTGATCCAAGCCGGCCCGGCGCATCTGGTTGAGCCTTTCGTGGAGCATTAGAAAGAGGCTGATGGCGGGCGTATAGGGCATCTGGCCCCGGGCCTGGTTTTTCAAGTAGGTTTTTAGGTCAAAATAAATTCCGGAGGACGGTGCTGAATCGAGCCGGTCCAGGGCACGCTGGTTCAAGGCGACAAAGGAAAGGCCCGGTGGCAAGGCCAATGCTTTTTGAGAACTTAAGATCGCAACATCGATCCCCCAATCATCCATCTGGAATTCATCTGCGCCAACTGTGCTGATGGCGTCCACGATAAAAATGGCATTGTGCCGTCGCGCGATTTCGCCAATGGCCGGGAGATCGTACAACACTCCCGTGGAAGTTTCATGTCCGTTGATCAGCAGGGCATCAAACGAACCACCTATCAACCTCGCTTCGATGTCGCCGGGATCAACCGTTGTTCCAGGAGCCAGTTGGATCTCCTCAAATGGAAGGCCGTTGGCGCGGCAAATATCAACCCATCGCTGTCCCCACACGCCGCCGTTCACTATCAGCGCCCTGCCTTCCGGCGATAGACATCCCTTGGCCGCCGCCTCCATCGCGCCAGTGCCCGAGGCGGTCAAAATCGCCACTTCTCCCCGGGTATTGAAGAGAACCTTGAGTCCCTCCAGTATTTCGAGGGTAAGTTCAGAGAAGGACTGGGTGCGATTATACGGCGGCTGCCACGAACCCATGCGCAAAATATCCTCCGCCACCGGGGTGGGGCCGGGAGTGAAAATCTTATAATTTTGAAAATTGCTCAGCATAGACATGCGCATATAGACTACACATCAGTTGACAGAAGCACAATTTATTTCTTCCCCTTCAGTACCCCGCTCGCCGGCAGCCGGTCAAAGAGCGGCACCTTCGCAATCAAATTCCCATAACACAGCAACGCCTGCGCCAGATCATTAAAGGCTATGAAGAGAACGTTTGTTTTCTTGACGCCTCATCCTGTCGAGACAACAAACAGGCATACAAGCAGAAGGAGATTTTTCATGGTGACACCGCATCATTCTGATCAATCCACTGCATCGCAAAGAAAAGGGAAGCCCTTACAATTTAACTTCAACAGTAGCGGCGGCGCGTTTGGCTTTTTCGCGGGCAGCCTCGAGGGTTTTGTCACGGGCGATGGCCACGCCCATGCGGCGTTTGCCTTTGACGTGGGGTTTGCCGAAGAGGCGCAGTTGGGTGTCGGGCGCGGCGAGGGCGGCGTTGAGATTTCCGAAACTGACTTGGGTGCTTTCGCCTTCCACGAGGATGACCGCGCTGGCGCTGGGGCCGTGCTGGACGATGTTCGGGATGGGCAGGCCGAGGATGGCGCGGGCGTGCAGCGCGAATTGCGAGAGATCCTGCGAAATCATCGTCACCATTCCGGTGTCGTGCGGGCGCGGTGAGACTTCCGAAAACCAAACGTCATCGCCTTTGATAAAAAGCTCCACGCCAAAGATACCGCGACCGCCGAGTGCATCGGTGATTTTCTTCGCATAATCGCGGGCGTTCTCCAACGCCACGTCGGTCATCGGCTGCGGCTGCCATGATTCGCGGTAGTCGCCATCAATCTGCACGTGCCCGATGGGATCACAAAAACTGGTGCCGTCCACATGCCGTACTGTTAATTGTGTAATCTCATAATCAAAGTCTACAAAGCCCTCCACGATCACCTTACCTGCGCCCGCGCGCCCGCCTTCTTGCGCGTATTGCCACGAGGCATCGATGTCCGCATCAGTCTTCACGAGGCTTTGCCCTTTGCCGCTGCTGGACATAATTGGCTTCACCACGCACGGCAAACCAATGTTTTCGATGGCGGCAAGAAATTCCTCCTTCGTCGCGGCAAACTCAAACGGCGAAGTGCGCAGCCCCAACTCCTCCGCCGCCAATCGCCGGATGCCTTCGCGGTTCATCGTGAGCTGCGTCGCGCGTGCGGTTGGAATAATGGTTACCTTCCCCTCCGCCTCAATCTCAGCCAGCACATCCGTCGCAATCGCCTCTACCTCCGGCACAACTAAATGCGGTTTCTCGGTTTCAATCACCCGTCGTAAGGCCGCCCCATCGAGCATCGAAATCACATGCGCGCGGTCCGCCACCTGCATCGCCGGCGCATCCGCATA
>JABGZB010000096.1 GCA_018674955.1 Verrucomicrobiota bacterium
CTGGCCTCAAAGCGAGGTTCAATAAACGCAACCCCAGCCCAATCAGACAAATCACCATCGACTTCAATGGATTTCCTGTCCGCGTTGTATCGTTCGTAACGAGGTTCAATTCCGTTCTGTGCCTGTGTTGTGGAGCAAAAAGTCAGTGCGATAGCACCGACAATAACGGCAGTAATTCGTGATTTGATGTTCATAATTGATTCTTAGGTTAGGTCGGTCGGAGGGGACAATTCAGAATAACAATATTAAGGTCAAGTGTTTATATCGCAAAAAAGCATAATAACTTCGAGCATGCTGCGGGTTTATGGAGATTTAAGAAACCTCCAAGCAGATGAACGAGACTAAAGCTTTTGCAGGAGGTGATGTTTTTCCCTCTTTTTCAATTTGCCCGGCTCGGCAGCCTGTAAATCATACTGTCCGGGATGATCCCCTCCTGCCGGTCCCGGATCGTGAGCGCCCTATAGAAAACAGGCATTTACGGCACCTCGTAGTCATTTTTGCCTGATTCGACGGGAATAGCCTTTTTTGTTCCATTCGACCACTCAACTTGAATCGATTGAGGTCGCTGGCTAAAGCCCAAAACCTGCTCAGGGGCACACTGGGCCATCACTCCATCGCCCGAATGAAACCAACGACGGGGCGACATGGAGCCATCCGGATAAACCAGGCGAACCCGGGCGCTCAGGCGCCGGGCCAAGGAATTGTTTGCTGCAAATCCAACCCGAATCCCCGGCTTCCCGGCCTGACCAAGATAGACCTGCGTTTGGCCAAACGTCTGGGTCGCGACGATATCGGTTCGGCCGTCGCGATTGAAATCGACCACCGAGGCATTCCGGCTGTCACCCAGGATGGCCAAACCGCTAACACCGGCCCGCACCGGCTCAAACCGGCCATCGCCTTGGCCAAGCAGGATCATCCCGGCGCTCGAATCCAGCCGCCCCCAGTCCGGTCGAAGAGAATATAGATTTTGGCTCAGCAGCAGATCCTCGCGGCCATCGTTGTCGAAGTCAGCCACGTTGATGCCGGACGTCGGACTGAACTGCGCCGGATACGGCAATGCCCGGCGCTCGAATTTCCCGCCGCGGTTCAGGAACACCGATGTCTCAAAACAGTTCAGCCGAGTACGACTCAGTCCGTCGAATGAATCCAAAACCTTCGCCAAGTCAATGTCTGAAAACTGGCGGTACATTGCCGGCAATCTCGCACGGTCGAGAACGTTGGCGTACAGATCCATGTCATCAACCGGCAAATGTACGCCCCCGCGCTTGATGGTATACAGTGACAATCGCGATTTTCCTCCTCTTCCCAAGTGTACAAGACCGTCGGGGTAGAGTTCCAGCGGGCTGTTGCGCCCGAGATTACCTGCGGCAAAATCGAGACGCCCGTCGTTGTCAAAATCCCCAACAGCCAGGCCCTGCCACAAGCCAACAAACTCGAGCATCCCAAACGCCTCACTCACATCAACGAAGCGGTCACCGCGATTGTGATACAGGCCCATAGCCCCCAAGTCACGTGACACCAGCAGGTCAGCGTCGCCATCTTCATCCATGTCAACCAACACCGCACTGGTCACCTGGCCAAGTGCACCGAGCGATTGCTCCCAATTGACTGCACGCCGAAACGATCCCGATTGATTCAAAAAAACTATCGCCCGACTTTCGGCCGGATGATCGTTCAAGGTATTCTGCGTAATATAAATCGCATCTGCAGTTCCATCGCCATCCATGTCGCCACGCAACGTCAGTGACGCCGATTGAGTTAACGACTCGATCGCCGGAATTATTTTGTTCAGTACCCCGACAAAGTTCGGTTTACCCTCGACGACCGAAAAGCCATCCAGCCATCCAGCATTGCCCATCAACCCTGACGGGTCGTTGTACCGTGAAGCGACCGGGCTAAAATTGCCACCGTCCAAATTAAGAAACACCTGAACCCCTGTGCTGCGAGCCAATTGGAAGCCGAAATCGAGTCGTCCATCGTTGTCAAAGTCGCGGCACAGCATCGCCGGGGAAGCTGTACTTAAACGCTTGAAGAGCAGCGGGTTCTCGTCGAAGTCCTTGGCCAGATTCGGAAAGTGTCGAAACGAAATGGCATCAGGGAGTTCACGGAACATCGGCGTTGTTTTAGTGGCCTCCCGCTTGACCAAACGCCTGGCCAGGTTTGGTTTGATCACGGTGTAAATCGAGTTAACGCCGGGCTGCTCGATCCGCGTGGGTTCCGTTCCGTCGCGCCACTCCACGACCAGCCTCTTCGGCTGGCCAGCAACCCCCGCTGCAAACACAACTTCGCCGCTGTCGCTGCTCAGGTAGCCGCCACCGGAAACAATCTCTCGCGTCGTTGTTCCCTCCTGCCCCACCAATCGAACCTTGCTGCCGACGCCACCCTGCAAGCGAACCTGAATGCGAGGCTCCTGCGAAGTGTTACGATAGAGCGAGGGCGACTCGTTGAGGTTGTTGGTCACGAGATCGAGATCGCCATCGTTGTCGAAGTCCGCCACCCCAAGACCATACGTAATTCCATCGTGAGCAAACCCGAATTCCTCGCCAACATCCGTAAAGCGTAACCTGCCCTCGTTACGGAACAGCATATTCGGCGATTTGTAGCTCGGTTGAAGCTTCTTCATCTCGTACAGGGCGCGTGCGTCCTTACTAGCCGATTTTTGCTCCGACTTGATCTGCAGGCTCGCGTCCATGTCCATCGTGTCGAATGCAAATCCGTTGGTTACCAGCATGTCGTCGTCGCCGTCGAGATCGGCATCAAGAAAGCGGACGTTCCACGACCAGGCCGTCGCAGCCACGCCAGAGTAAAACGCGGTGTCAAACCACTGCTGCCCACCCTGGGAAATCATCAACACATTGCGGTTGAAGCGCGGCACGTAGGTCCAGTCGAGCAACCTGCTCGAGCGTGGAATCTCTTTCTCGAGCTGCACCAGACGGCGTGCGCGATCGGGATCGAGCATGTCCAGCAGCATAAAGTCCGGCACGCCATCAGCGTTAAGGTCAGTGAAGTCCACGCCCATCGACGAACGGCTCGTGTGCCGGATA
Organism: Verrucomicrobiota bacterium; assembly: GCA_018674955.1. GTDB lineage: Bacteria > Verrucomicrobiota > Verrucomicrobiia > Limisphaerales > UBA1096 > UBA1096. Next base: position 3,045 of record JABGZB010000096.1, read on the forward strand.
TTGTGATGCGTCACCAACTCGAACGTTCCACTGCCTTGATTGATCCAAAAACGGTCCGGGTTGGCAAAATCATTACAAACGTACAGGTCCGGAAGCAGGTCATTGTTCACGTCGCGAAACGTGACATCCAAGCCCCATTCGCGAAATGAAGCCAGCGCACGCGATTCTCCGTTGACGATAAACATCGGCTCCGCGGATACGTCTCGAAACGTGCCGTCGGCGTTGTTTAGATAAAGTCGGTCCGCCTCCGGCAGTTCACGCACCCGGCCGGTGTCGGAGACCGTAAACCGGCCCTTCCATTTCGGCTTGAGCGTCGACTCGCCGTTGATCCGTGTGACGAACCATTGATCATCGCGCTTGGAGTACTCAAACCCCGTGGTCGGATCGGCGAGGTACATCCGGTCGATGTAATGGGCCACGTACAAATCGAGATCACCATCGCCATCGATGTCCGCCAAAGCCAACGAACTGGTGGTGCCGGCCGGGTCGAGGCCCGATTTTTCGCTCAACTGAAAGCCGCCGCTGCCATCATTGAGGAACAACCGCGTGCCGGACTGAATCCCATTAACGAGCAAATCTTTATCGCCGTCGTTGTCCACGTCGGCAAGGACCGAACCGGTACTCATTTTATGCTCTTCGGCAACACCGGCCGTTTGGGTTGCGAGACGAAAACGAAAGTTGCCCTGGTTCAGATACAGAGCGTTGTCCCCCTGAATATTGCAGAGGTAAATGTCGGCCAGATCATCTCCGTTGACGTCTCCAACGGCCACACCGGCGCCGTTGTGAGCGACCATATTTTTATAAAACTCCAACCCGGCAAAGCGGTTGACAAACTCAATCCCGCTCGCTGCCGGGGGGATCAACTCAAAGCGCTTGGCTCCTGCAGCCGAAGGCTTAACTGCCGTACGCTTGGCCAATGGGCTGCCGCCCGGTTGGGCGACAACCGACATGCCGCACAACGCAAACAATAGAACAATGCCAACCGCGCCTGGCCAAGTGCAGCGACCGGAAGTGCTGATTTGTGTCGAGTCAGTCACCTGTGCCGGTTATCCATGCCAAACTGAGCAACCAAACTCCACTTAATTCCAGCGACCATCGCCCATGCTCTTTTCGAAAAAGAAGGATTATAACTATTTTTTTATCCCTGGAACCATTCACTTACCAGGCCAGTCTCCTTAGCTAGGTTGTTAAACCATGAGCCGACTCATTTACTTTGCCTTTTGAGTCCTTACATC
>JABGZB010000097.1 GCA_018674955.1 Verrucomicrobiota bacterium
CCAAGGTTGCCTCCGTACAGTTCGAGCACGCACCCGGCGACAAGCAGGCGAACCTCGAGAAGGTGCGGCGCTTCACCGCCGAGTCGGAGGAACAGGGCGTCGAGCTGGTGGTGTTCCCGGAGATGTGCGTCACAGGTTACTGGCATCTGCGCGACTGGAGTCGCGAGCAACTCACGGCCCTCGCCGAGCCGGTGCCGGGCGGCCCGACGACGGCGGAATTACTGCGCTTGGCCAAGCGGCACAACTTGAGCCTCGGCGCCGGCCTGCTCGAGATCAGCGACGAGGGCAAACTGTTCAACAGCTACGTCGTGGTGATGCCGGACGGGCGGACGGTGTGTCACCGAAAGCTTCACGCATTCGTCAATGAACACGTCGCCAGCGGCAGTGAGTTCACGGTGTTCGATCTACCCAACGGCAATCGGGCTGCGATCCTGATCTGCTACGACAACAACCTGTTTGAGAACACCCGGATCGTGGCGTTGAAGGGAGCGGAAATTTTGATCGCGCCTCACCAGACCGGCGGCTGTCGGACTCCGAGCCCGCGCTGCATGGGCGTAATCGATCAGGCGCTGTGGCACGCAAGGCAGGAAAACCCAGAGGCTATTGAGGCAGAGTTTTACGGCTCAAAAGGCCGCGAGTGGCTCCTGCGATGGTTGCCGTCGCGGGCGCATGACAACGGGATGTTTCTCATTTTCAGCAACGGCGTCGGCATCGACGGCAACGAAGTGCGAACAGGCAACGCGATGATTTTCAATCCTTACGGCGAAATCCTCGCGGAAACGTGGGTGGCCGCCGACAAAATGATTATCGCCGACCTTGAGGCGGAGCAGTTGACGATGAACATCGGCATGCGCTGGATTCAGTCGCGGCGGCCGGACCTGTACGGTAGCTTGGCCAAGACAACCGGCCGCGAGATGGACACGCGCACGGTGCGTTTCAAAGGCATCGATTGAACCGCTCGGCCAAGTGGCGTTCAGCCCTTGGGCACGAGGCGGATGGATTTCAGGTCGAACAGGAAACCGTCCAGTTCGCCGGCGGGCCTGATGACGGCGCGTTGCCGGCCTTTCATAAGTCGGATTGTGCCAAGGTTCCTTTCGCGATAGTCGTCCCAAGTGCCGGTGCCGCTGACAGGTGCAAGCAATTCGGCGGGGCCAATCTGCAGCCGCAAATGGTTCGTCGTAATACCGCCGTCTCGTGCCCAGTCGAAATGCACCTCGTACTCACCGGCCGCTTTCGCGTTGAGCGTCCACGCCGCTTTGTCGTTGGCTGACCGCCAAAAACCGAGATTTCCGTATCGTTCCTCGAACAAAAGTGTATCGCCGTAAATTTCCGCGCTGGCTGCAGTCAGGAGCAGTGCCCCGTCGTTGCCGGTCTTGACGAGCTCGGGAGTATTGCCGGGCAGGCGCTTCGGCGGTGTGCCTGTCGAATTGATGTGAGCGACCAAGTTGGCCAAATCCTGATCACTTAAAACCAGTTCAAGCCCTTCCGGCATAAGTGAACGACCAAGGCTTGAGAGGGTGGCGATGTTGGCGCGGAGCAGTTGCCGTTGTTGGCCGGTCAAGTCCATCAGCGTGATGCTGTTGGCGCTCTCAGCGGTGATCATGCCGGCGAGCCCCGCTCCCTCCCTCATGGTGACGGCGTAAATCACGAACTTATCCTCGACAGCCTTGTTTGGGTTAAGAATCGCGGTGAGCAGCGCGCGCGGCGTCTTGTCGCCTAGCGAGGCGAGGTCGGGGCCGGCGGCGTTGCCGTTACCGCCCAGGTTGTGGCAGGCGGCGCAATGTGTGGCGAAAAGCGTCTCACCGCTGGAGACCAAGCCGGTGAGGGGGTTGACCTTGGCCAAGCGCTGAGCCACGAGCTCGTCTCGCCCGCTGGCTTGATGGCCAAGCAGTTTGAGCGCTTGGTTTTGGATTTTTGCATCCCGATGCGTGGTGAGAAACTGACGGAAAACCGGGCTGATTTCGCTGGCGGATATTTGTTTGCTCTCGATGGCGGAGAGGAGGCTGTGGGCGGAGCGATTACCGCCGATCAACTGCTGGAGCACCCGGTTTTTGCGGCTGGGCGAATAACTTTTCCAGTTGCCCAAAAGCACCGTTGCCGACGGGTCGCGCTTGGCCAGTTCCTCCATGCCGACCTCAAACAACTCTCTCGGTGCGTTGGCGGTGAGTTGCCCGGCGAGCAGCAAGTCGAGTTCCCTCCGCTTGCCGGGCAAACTGGAAAGCAGTTCGAGCGCAGCGGCCCGGTCTCTTGGTTTTGCCCTAGTATTTCCTACCATTGCCCGGACAGTTTTCTCAATGTTCGCATTAGTCAGCAGTTCGTCCAGCGGCAACTGCCGTTTTCGGGCATGGGCCAGTAGTCCGGACAACGCCTCCATGCGCCACGGCTCCATTTCTGCTGCATCGCGAGTCAAGCGGAGAAGCAGTTTTTTGACGTCAGCGGCTTCGGCCTCGATTGCGGCCAGACGAAACAGGGGTGTAATCAGCTTGGTGAGTCCGTCGACTTGGGGCTTGGCTAGTAACGGATCGAGTATTTCGGTGGAACGCTCGACAGCGGACGAGGCGATGGCGGCTTGCAAATCCGGTTGACCGGCGGAGGCCTTGGCCAAGCGTCCGAGCAACTCGCCGGCGGTGGGCGAGCCCCATTCACCAAGAGAGAAGGCAAGTTGGCGGCGGACGCGAATTTCGGTGTCGTCAACCAGGCGTCGCAGTGCTTGCTCAAGCGCATCGTCTGGGCCGGAGCGTAGCAGGATCTCGCTGACGCGGATGGCGTGTTCGCGGACGCCGGGATGGTGGTCGCTCATGCCGGCAACGGCGTGTTCTGCACGCAATTGGCCAAGACCCTCGAGTGTGCAGAGTGCGTGCAATCGTGCCTTTGGATTGGTGCTGGATTGCAGTAGATTGGTCAGCTGCTTGGTTGCGGATTTGTGGTTTTGCCGAACGAGCAACTGCTGAGCGGTGTCTCGTTGCCAACCGTTTGGGCTGTCGAGTGCGGCGACGAGTTGGCTGGTGGTTTTGCTGGCAAGATTGGGGGTCGGTTTTGCCTTTGTTCCGACCGGGTAAATCCGGTATATCCGGCCACGGTCCGACCCGGAACGAAGGTCGATCCGTTCTTCTACGTCGTTGGGAATCCATTGCGGGTGCTCGAGCACGAGGCGGTAAAAGTCGGCGATCCAGAGCGCCCCGTCCGGCCCGGTCCGGAGGGTGATTGGGCGGAACCACGCATCACTCGAGGCCAGGAATTCCGGCCCGTCGGCGCCCTCGGGACGGCTGCTGGTGAAGCTGACCCCGCTTGGCTGTAGTAGTTCGCGGCGCACTACGTTGTAGGCCGGTGCGCTGATGAACAGGTGCCGGGCAGACTGTTCGCCGAACAGGTCGTCGCGGTACGGCGCAGGGCTGTTTGCGGCCGTGATGTGCTGAAATGTGCCCACGCCATTGAAACGCTGCAACGGTCGACTGATGCCGTTAACCTGGTGGGAGCGGTTGTAGTTCCCAAGCGGCTTTCGGGAAGAGGGCGCGATAAAGTGCGGGTTACGGCGCAGGTAATGTTCGGGGTGGATGTAGTGCCAACCGAGACTGGGGTTGTTGTTGCCGAACCAGTTGCCCCAGTCGTCGCGGCGACGTCCATACTGGGTCTGGCCGGTCTGGGTCTGGAACTCGAGCGTGTCGGGGCGGAAACGAAAGTCGCGGCCACGAATGTTCACCGACAAGCCGGTGCCGGGGGAGGGGACGGTCCCGCCGCTGTCGCCGTTGGCACAGTACACCCAATTGTCGAGTCCATACTCGAATCCGTTCATTCGGTGCTGTTGGTTTCCCTCGTGAAAGCCGGTGAAGAGCACGCGGGTTTCGTTGGCTTTGCCGTCGCCGTTTGTGTCGCGTGCGAAAAGGATGTCTGGGGTGGCGCTGATGAGGACACCGTCGCGCCACGGCATGACTCCATTGGGGAACGAAAGGCCATCGAGAAAAATGGTCGAGTGGTCGTAGCGGCCGTCGTCATCGCGATCCTCCAGCCAGCGAACACGCCCTCCGTGTTGCCCTTTGCCGTCGAGGCCTAGTGGATAGTCGGCCATCTCGGCGACCCACAACCGCCCTCCCGCATCCCAATCGAAGGCTACCGGATCCGCCACCAGCGGTTCAGCGACCATCAACTCGATCTGGTAGCCGGGGAGCAGTTTCATCGACCGTAGTGATTCCTGCGGGGACTTTGGCAGTGGTAGTACACCCCTCAGCAGGTTGTCATATGAGCGCCGGTCGACAAGATTAGGCAGATGGGCTGTATCCTCGTTTTGAATCCATAAATGTCGCGAATGAAACCAAGCCCCGTTATTGTTGTGCGCACCGCCTCGTACGATCATCGGGATGGCATTCGAGTCGCTTCGTGGACCGGCCATGACTTCACGCGGCCAGCCGATATTCCAGCCGTCGATCGGTTGCGGGATGTAAATGTTTAGTGAGTAACGTGATTCATTGGACTGGATGACGTCGAGAAAACCGTCCTCGTTGATATCGACAAACCGGGTGCCGTTGTCGCTTCCGTCCTGCCGTACGATCGTGACACCCGGCGGGAGATTGAAAGTCGCCGGTTGCCACTGCTTGCGCGCCGGCACCCATTTGAGAACGGCCTGGGTGTCCGGGTTGCCGACGATGATTTCGCAGATGCCATCGTTGTCCGTGTCGCGCAGGCGAACGCCGTTGTCGCGAGTGGTGTCGACGGTTTTCAGTGCTTGGCTAAGCCCGCGCAGCATCGCCCTATCTTCGGCCCACTTTTCACCGTCGAAATGCCAAATGCCGTTATCGCTGCCGTTGTTAATGAAGAGCGATGCGTTGCCGCTTGACTGCAGGACGCCGAAACGAGCGCCGGCGTCGGTGCGCGTGCCGTTGTCAGCAATTTGCACGAGAGGCACGGGGAAGGCCGAGGTTTTCCAGCGATTGGCTTGCGGATCCCAAACGCGGGTTTGCCGCAGTTGCTCGTTGCCGATCACCGCGTCCATGAAGCCGTCGTTGTTGAGGTCGAGCAACCGGACGCCGTTGTCCTGCCCGTTGGCGGCGCGAAGC
>JABGZB010000098.1 GCA_018674955.1 Verrucomicrobiota bacterium
CATGCGGATCACAAAGAAAGCATATTGTTGGACGTGTCACAGGAAGATGGATCCGCTTGGGCTGCCGTTTGAGATGTACAACCACGCGGGACTGTATCGGGAGACTGAACTCAATAAACCTGTCGACACCACGGGCGAGATTATTGATTCTGGTAATCCAGCGCTTGATGGAAAAGTTGCAAACGCCATCGAGATGATTGAGAGACTTGCGGAAAGCAAAAAGGCCGAACAGGTCTTTGTTCGCTACGCGTTCCGTTTCTGGATGGGCCGCAACGAAACTCTCAATGACTCCCATGTTCTGCAGGATGCTTACCACGCATACCGCAACAACGGCGGTAGTATTAAATCCCTCCTTATCTCGCTGGTTACCTCCGATGCCTTCCTTTATCGAAAGGCGGAACGGGATGCCAAGTAGCTGCAGTGTGTTATTATAACCGTGCCAGTCACTCTCCTTTGACCTAATCTTTGGTCATGGCAATGATTCGAATCTTTCTGTTAATAATAGCAGTAACGGCCAGTCCACAGGCCGATGAGCGACCCAACATCCTTTTCATCTTTGCTGACGATGTTGGGCAGGAGGTTCTTCAATGTTACGGAGGCCAATCCTACCAAACACCGCATCTTGATGAATTGGCTCGCACGGGGATGAAATTTAATCATGCCTATAGCATGCCAGTTTGCCATCCTTCGCGACTGACCTTGATGTCAGGTAAATACCCCTTCAGGCACGGCAAGGTGACATGGGGCGATTACCCAAAGGAAGAGGAGATGCATACCTTTTCGCGCTACCTGCAGAAGGCTGGTTACACGACGGCCATCGCGGGCAAGTGGCAGTTGTGTTTGCTCAAAGACGATCCTCTTCATCCGCGTCGACTGGGGTTTGATCAGTGGGATCTCTTTGGCTGGCACGAAGGCCCGAGATTTTATGAGCCGATGATCTATCATAATGGCAAAGTGCGGGGCGACACCTTGGGGCATTACGGGCCTGATCTTTATGTGCGTAGCCTGATTGAATTCATAAAGGCTAATCGTGACCGTCCTTTTCTGGCTTATTATTCTATGGCGGTTGCCCATGAGGTGACTGATGACTTGGAGACGCCCGTGCCTCACGGTCCCTTTGGCCGTTATGACAACTACGCGGAAATGGTGGTAGAAATGGACCGGGCCGTTGGCCGTATGGTCGCAGCACTAAACGCCCTGAAGCTGCGTGATAAAACGCTCATCCTCTTTGTGGCCGATAACGGCACTCCGCCTGAAATAATCATACGGGCAGAGGGTAAAAAACTTATCAAGGTGCCCATTGTCTCGCGGCGGAACGGGCGGGATGTGCCCGGTGGCAAGAAGCAGTTGAATAATGCCGGCACGAATGTGCCGATGATCGCCAATTGGTCAGGCACCATTAAAGCAGGGCAGGTAGTCGATGATCTGGTCGACTTCAGCGATTTACTGCCGACCTTTCTGGATTTGGCCGGTGCCTCTCTTCCCGCGGGCCGTAAGCTTGATGGAGTTAGTTTTGCCAACCGCCTGCGTGGACAGGGGGCTTCAAAGCGTTCCTTTACCTACTGTGAGGGAGCCGTATTACCCAAGCCCGGTGGCGTGGAACCTGATGGGACCAGTTCCGGTCTCAAATGGGTACGCAATCAGGATTGGAAACTCTATAATGATGGTCGTCTGTTTCACATGGCCAAGGACCCCTTGGAGAAACGTCCATATGTAGCTTCGACAGACATGCCGGCGAGGCGTGATACAAGGCAGAGTTTGCGAGCAGTGCTCAAGCGAATGAAGAATTAAAAGCCGAAGGGAAACAACCAAATCCACCACATGAAGAGCCTCACCCTCTCCCTGATCTTTCTCGGCGCCCTGCCTAGCTTCGCGCAACAGATGAAGTTGCAAGCGGAGTCACGACTCGTATTGGTAGGCGGCGGCCTCGGAGCACGCATGATGCACTATGGTCATTTCGAAACCGCCCTCCATGAACGATTCCCCACCCATCAGTTGTTCATTCGCAACATGTGTGACGAAGGGGGAACACCGGGATTCCGGCCCCACTCCGCCCGCAACAGTCCCTGGGCCTACCCGGGTGCGGATCAGTTTCGCGTGCTCGGAACGGCCAGAGACCGCTGGGGATCCGGTCATACTGGAAACGGGTTCTACAAATCGCCTGATAAGTGGCTCAAGACACTGAAGCCCGATCTGATCATTGGCTTCTTTGGCTACAGCGAGTCCTTCGCTGGCCCCCAGGGTCTCGTTGCGTTCAAAGCAGAACTCGCGGGATGGATCAGGCACACCCAGGCCACGGTCTACAATGGAAAGGAGCCGCCGCAATTGGCCCTAGTCTCCCCTACTGCCTTTCAGGATTTATCGCAACTTTATGACACCCCCGATGGCGTGCAGGAGAATGTCAACCTCGCGCTCTACACCAGTGCGATGAAGGAAGTGGCAGGTGCGCACCGCGTTTCATTTGTGGATGTCTTCTCCTCCACCCAGCAGTGGTTCGAGGCGAGTCCGGAACCAATGACCCGGGACGGCGCATTGCTGACCGATGCAGGGTATGCCAAGCTGGTTCCCCTCCTCCTCGACGAAATCTTCGGCCCGAGCAAACGAACCGTCGCTCCCAATCGCCAAGCGCTCCGCAGCGCAGTCGCGGAGAAGAACTGGCTCTGGCAAAATTTCTACAAGATCCCCAACGGAGTCCATGTTTTCGGCCGCAGGCATCGGCCACATGGCCCAAAGAATTATCCCGCCGAACTGAAGAAGCTCGCGCAAATGTTGCATGTGCGCGACCAGGCGATCTGGGCTGCACTTTCAGGGAAAAGCCTGGATCTGCTCGCGGGCGATGCCCGAACCGAGACCTTGCCGGACATGGGCAAGCCGAGAGCCCGCTACCAGCTCGCGCAAGATGCCACCAAGACAATCGCGGTGCCGGAAGGCTACCGGATCGAGCTCTATACATCCAACGAACAGTTTCCCAATCTCGCCAATCCGGTCCAACTCTCCTTCGACAACAAGGGGCGGCTTTGGATTGCCACCATGCCAAGTTACCCGCACTACAAACCGGGCGACACCAAGCCGAATGACAAGTTGCTCATTCTCGAAGACACCGACCATGACGGAAAGGCCGACAAGCAGACCGTTTTCGCGGACGGCCTGCACCTGCCCATGGGCTTCGAATTTGGCCCCCACGGCGTGTATCTCTCACAGGGCTATTCCCTCGTTCATCTTCGCGATACCGATGGCGACGACCAGGCCGATAAGAAGGAAATCGTCCTTAGTGGTTTCGATGACCACGACACCCATCACGCGATCTCCGCCTTTTGTGCCGACCCCTCCGGTGCCATCTACCTGGGGGAAGGGACCTTTCTGCACAGCAACGTCGAAACCGCCTACGGGACGATCCGCAGTTCGAACGGCGGCTTCTTCCGCTACAATCCGGCGCGCCGTCATCTCGAGCGAAGCGTGCGGCTTTCCATTCCCAATCCCTGGGGCATCGCCTTCGACGAATGGGGCCAGAATTTCTTCGCCGACACCTCGGATCCGAACATGCGATGGATGCTGCCCGGATCGGTGCGGGTGGGTTACGGCAACTTTGCGCCCAATCCTCCGAATCTTTTGTCCGTCCGGGTGCGGCCCACCTCCGGTCTCGAGTTTGTCTCCAGCCGCCACTTCCCCGACGAAGTCCAGGGCGACATCCTGATCAACAATACGATCGGATTCCTAGGCACCAAACAGCACACTATGGCGGACGAAGGCACCGGATTCAAAAGCACCTTTCGCCACGATCTCGTCAAGGGATCGGACCGCAACTTCCGTCCGGTCGACATGGAGTTTGCACCCGATGGATCGCTCTACCTGGTGGACTGGCACAATGCCCTCATCGGCCACATGCAGCACAACGCCCGCGATCCCGATCGTGATCACAGTCACGGACGGATCTTTCGGATCACCTACCCCGCCCGACCACTGGTCAAACCGGCTCAAGTTGCTGGGGCCTCCATCCCAGCTCTACTCGACAACCTGAAGTTACCGGAATACCGCACCCGCTATCGCACTCGTCGCGAGCTGCGGGGACGCGATGGAAATGCCGTTATGGCCGCTCTCCATAAGTGGAGTTCCTCTCTCAATCAAAGCGATCCTGGATTTGAACATCACCTCGTAGAGGCCCTCTGGGTGAGCTGGGGACTGAACCGCGTTCATGAAGTTCAGCCTCTCCTGAATCAACTCCTCCGCGCCAAGGACTATCGCGCGCGCGCCGCCGCCGTGCGGGTCCTCCGCTACAGTGGCCACCAAATCTCGGACCACCCTTCCCTGCTTCGCGCCGCGGCCGCTGATGAACACGGCCGGGTACGCATGGAAGCGATCGTGGCTGCATCCTGGCTGGGCAAAACAGAGGGCCTCTCCGTACTTGAGGTCGCCTCCAAACACCGAGCCCCAAAAACGGTGGTGAGCAAGACGACGGAAGCGGCCCTTGACGAAAAAGGCGTCCTGCATTTTGTCGGAGGCTCTCTGGGCGCCACCCTGGTGGACACCATCACGATCTCCCTCCCCGGGCCGAACCAGACCCTGAATCTCGCCGAGGTCGAGATTGTCAGTGGGGGCAAGAACATCGCAGCCCAAGCCCGGGTTTCTCAATCCTCCCGCTATGACGACACCCTGCTAGTCCCCTTGTTGATCGACGGAAACCCCGATACCTTCGCCCACAGTAAGGGGGGGGACAACAATCCCCGCTTTGTCTTCAAGTTCCCTCGTCCGTTGCTCATCGACAAAGTGAAGATCTTCAATCGCAAGGGCTACGAAGGGCGCTTCAGTGACGGTCAAGTGACCTTCGCCACCGCGGGCAGGGATCTATTGACAATCAAGGCCAATCTGAACGCACGCATTTCGGTGGCAGGGATGGATTCCTGGCTCGCGCCCGTCTACAAGACCGCCCTCACCTACCTCCAGGGACAGATCATTGAGGCCGATGCGGCCCCCGTTTACACCACTCATCTGAGCGGCGCCGAGAAGGCGGTTTTTCTCCGAGGGGCTGAGGTGTTTAACCGCGAAGGACACTGCATCACCTGTCATCAGTCCGATGGCAAGGGCCTGCCTGCCGCGCAGTTTCCTCCCCTCGCCGGCAGCGAGTGGGTCACCGGCCCTGAAGAGCGGCTAATCAAATTGACCCTGCACGGATTGTCCGGGCCAATTGAAGTCAAGGGAGAGAAGTTTCCCGGCGTCGTCCCCATGACGCCATTCAAAATGCTTTCCGACCAGGAAGTTGCCGAGGTGTTGTCCTTTGTGCGCAACACCTTTGGCAACAAGGCCCCAGTGGTGACCGCGGAAACGGTCAAGAGGGTGCGCGCCGCAACTCAATCGCAGAAGAGGTTCTACACCCCGGCGGAACTTCGTAAAGCATACCCCCAGTAAATCAGGTAGGGACCAACCGGGATGAGCGCAACCGGATCAATTATCCAGAACGTAAGGCACAGATAGCTGAAGAATTGAAAGCTGAAAGCAAATGAAACGCCTCCTACTAACAACAATCGCAGCCGTGCTTCTGATGGGATTCGCCGGATCGAAGCTCAGGGCTGCCAGAAGTCCCAACATCGTTCTGTTCCTTGTCGACGACATGGGCTGGATGCACAGTGAACCTTATGGCTCGAAGTACTACGAAACCCCCTATATGGAAGACTTATCCAAGCAGTCGATGCGTTTTGCCAATGCGTACGCTACCCCGTTATGCTCACCGACTCGCGCGTCGATATTAAGTGGCCAGTATTCATCGCGTCATGGCGTGACCTCTGACAGCGGTCATCAGAAAGCACTTCCCGCTCGGGCGTCTCGATATCCCGCGAACGCTTCGCCGAGCCAAAAGTTCATCTATCCGATAAGCAAGCGCTACCTTGATCCCGAACTCGTCACGATGGTTGAAGTGTTGCAAGGCGCAGGTTATCGCACCGGGCATTTTGGCAAATGGCACCTGGGCTTGAGTCAGGAGCATTGGCCTGAGAAGCACGGCTTTCAGGTGGCGTTCCATGCTCAACCCAGTCCCGGACCGCCCGGTTCCCGCTATTTCTCACCTTATGGCGTTCACAAAACCGGCGAACCCAGCCCCAAACATCCGATGGGGACGATCACCGATGGACCCAAGGGCGAATACATCACCGACCGCCTGACGGACGAGGCAATCCGTTTCGTTGAAAGACATAAGAATGAACCGTTCTTTCTAAACTTCTCGCACCACGCCGTTCACGAACCGTGGAGGCACAAGGAGGAGTACACGAAGCAGTTTGCCAATAAGATCGATCCTCGCGCTCGCCAAAAGAATCCAATTATGGCATCGATGCTGAAGAAACTCCCGAGCAGTTTCTTCAGAGACGCGACACGAACAAGGATGGCTCGCTCACACTCAAGGAATACATCGGCAATCCGAAAGGCCGCAACGTGCCTGCGCTGACGAAAAACTTCAATCGCTGCGACGCGAACAAGGAAGCAAAACTCACGCTTGAAGAACTGAAGAAAACGAAATGAAGAAGTGCATCCTCATCTTGTGCGCCTTGGCTTTTGCCCTGGCGTTACCATCGGTTAACGCGGCAAGGAGGCCCAACATCTTGTTCTGCATTTCAGACGATCAGTCCTATGCCCACACCGGGGCCAACGGTGAATCGCAGGTCAAAACGCCCGCCTTCGATCGTGTCGCCCGTGAGGGCATTAGCTTCACCCGTGCCTTTTGCGACGCCCCGACCTGCGGGCCGTCTCGCAGCGCCATCTTGACCGGACAGCCGATCTGGCGCCTGGAAGAAGCAGGCAACATCCACAGCACCTTGCCCGCCAAATTCACAACCTACACGGAGCTGCTGAAGGAGGCGGGTTACGCCATTGGATTTACCGGCAAGGGCTGGAGCCCCGGGCGACTCGAGCCGGGGGGGCGAACGGTCAACCCGGCTGGAGCGGAATTCAATAAGAGAAAGATGAAACCTCCCTTCGGAGGGATGAGCAACAGGGATTATGCGGCCAACTTTGATGACTTCCTCGCCCAGGTGGGCAATGGTCAACCCTTCTGCTTTTGGCTGGGAACGCATGAACCGCATCGGGGCTTTGAGGAGGGTGCAGGGCGACGAACGGGAAAGGACCCCGCCAAAGTGAAGGCGCCGGCGATCTTTCCAGACCATCCGGTTGTGAGGAACGACCTTCTCGATTACTTCGTGGAGATCGAGCATTTCGATCAAATGGTTGCCCGCGCGATCAAGACCTTGGAAAAAGACGGCCAGCTGGACAACACCATCGTGGTGATCACCAGTGACCACGGCATGCCATTCCCGCGCGCCAAAGCTAGTCTCTATGATGCAGGCACACATGTGCCGCTGGCCATTCGTTGGCCCAAGGGCATCAAGGCTCCAGGTCGTGGGGTGGATTTCTGCGTGAATCTCAGCAGCCTTGCCCCGACCTTTCTGGCGGCGGCCGGCTTGAAGACGCCCGAGATGATGACCGCCGGCAGCCTGATGGGCCTGTTTGCCAACAAGGGAAATCCGGAACGAAGGAGTTTTAAGGACATATCTTCCGCATTCATCGCCATGGAACGCCACGATGGCTGCCGCGAGGGAGGCAAGGGCTATCCCTGTCGCGCCGTGCGCACCCGGGAATATCTGTACATCAGGAATTACGAACCCGATCGCTGGCCGGCCGGCAACCCCGATCGCAAGTTCTGCGCGCGTGACATCCCTTTCGGCGAGGTCGACTCATCGCCGACCAAGAAGCTGCTTATGGACAATAAAGACCGGGCCGGCTTCAAGCGCTTTTATGACCTGGCCTTTGCAAAGCGCCCAGCCGAAGAACTTTACCACGTGGGCAAGGATCCCGGCCTGTTAGAGAACCTCGCCGGGAATCCTGAGCATGCCGAGGTCCAGAAGAAATTTAGGGCGAGACTACAGGAACATCTGGTTCATACCAAAGATCCGCGTGCCCTCGGCCTGGATGCGCCATGGGACTACTACCCCTACTACGGCCGGCGTCTGAACAAAAACTGGAAGGTCGATCCGAAACCGTGAGGCCCCATATCGAATGTCATTTTTTATCTCACTCGGGCGCGTTGCGCTGATCACTATCCAATGATGAAGAGATTCCTCACCATATGCACCTTGGCCTTCGCCTTGGAGGCTTCCGCCGCTCACGCCGCCAAGCAACCCAACATACTGGTTCTCCTGACCGACCAGTGGCGCTTTGATGCTTTTGGTCATGCAGGTAACAAGGACGTCAAGACACCCAACATCGACCGCTTGGAAAAAGAGTCGATCAATTTTACGCATGCCCTCAGTGGAGTTCCTGTGTGTTGCCCCATGCGGGCCAGCCTGTTGACTGGGCAACGCCCGCTGACGCACGGCGTTTTCATGAACGATGTGTCGCTAAATCCGAATGCCAACTCGATCGCCAAGGTGTTAAACAGTGCTGGATACAACACAGGTTACATTGGCAAGTGGCATATCAATGGCCGGGGGCGCTCCAGTTTTATTCCACGCGAGAGGCGGCAAGGATTTGAATACTGGAAAGTTCTCGAATGCACTCACAACTATAACAACTCCTTCTACTACGCAGATGGCCCGGAAATGTTGAAGTGGGATGGCTACGATGCCATTGCCCAAACGAGAGATGCTCAGCAATACATCAAAGCCCAAGCAAAAAACAAAAAGCCCTTCAGTCTCTTCATCGGTTTTGGCCCTCCTCACGCTCCTTATCACTCCGCACCTGAAAAATATCGTGCAATGTATGACCCAAAGAAGATACGGTTGAGACCAAACATCCCTCATTATTTTCGGGAAATCGCCCGTAGAGATCTTGCAGGCTATTACGCCCATTGCTCTGCTTTGGATGATTGCGTAAAGGATCTTTGGGGAACACTCAGAGAAAGCGGCCAGGAGGAAAACACCATAATCATTTTCACCTCAGATCATGGTGATCTAATTGGCTCGCATGGTGCCTACAAAAAACAACAACCATACGATGAATCCATTCGCATCCCTATGCTTATTCACTATCCTGCAAAATTTGGCCGTGAAGGCAGGCGTTTGAAGGCGTTGATCAACACCGAGGACATCATGCCCACTTTGCTTGGTTTGAGCGACGTGGCGATCCCGAAAACTGTTGAAGGATCGGATTTCAGCGAATTCATTGAGGGAGGCAAAAATCCAAATGATGGTGTCGCGCTTATTAGTTGCCCGGCTCCGTTTGGCCAATGGGCACGCCGATGGGGTGGTAGGGAGTTCCGTGGCATCCGAACAGTTAATCACACCTATGTTGAGGATCTGCGCGGGCCTTGGCTAATGTTTGATAATGAAAAAGACCCCTTCCAATTAAACAATCTTCTGACTAATCCGAGGAATGAAAAGTTGGCCGAGGATTTGAGAAAAATTCTAAGGCGAAAACTTAAGGAAACAAACGACGAGTTTCTGCCCGGCCATTCTTACGTAGAGCAATGGGGTTATCCGCTGGATAAAACGGGAACCGTTCCATATAAGAATTAGTACTATCAGAATTCAAAAGACCAGCAGCTTATAGG
>JABGZB010000099.1 GCA_018674955.1 Verrucomicrobiota bacterium
GAAACGCATCGCCAATATTTTCGAGAGAACAAGATGAACACGTTCATCACAACTGCCGGCGTTGCGTTGATTGGCCTAATGCTCCTTGTCCTGATCCGGGCGATCAAGGGGCCGACGGTGATCGACCGACTGGTCGCCATCAACGTGATCGGCACGAAGTCAATCGTGCTGCTGCTGTTTGCAGGCATCCTGTTTGGGCAGCTCGAGATGTTTGTGGACATCGCGCTTGGCTACGGACTGCTCAACTACATCGTCTCCATCGCCGCCTCGCGCTACTACCAGCACCGCAAGAGTCTTGAACCGGAACACTCACCCGGGGGAAACCCCGTTTCCTGATGGACATTTTAGGCTATATCCTCATTTCCACCGGGCTGGTTTTTTTCTTGGGAACCACCATCGGCCTGCTGCGTTTTCCTGATTTTTACACGCGCATGCACGCTGCCGGAAAGGGCGATACGCTGTCTACCGTGATGATTCTGCTCGGCTGCATCTGCCTTATTTCAATGAGTTGGCTACTGGCTCTCAAGATTTTGTTAATCATCCATTTCATCTTTATCGGCAGCCCAACCGCGACACACGCGATGATGGACGCCGGCCACAAGGCGGGAGCCGCCCCATGGAGAAAGGATTCCGAATAGTGCCCGAGCTCCCCATTTGGCAGTTTGATGTCTTGCTCCTAATCTTAGTGGTGTTGTTCGCCGTGGTGGCACTGTCCATACAAAACCTGATGGGCGCGGCAGTCGTCTTCGGTGCTTACAGCTTCATGATGTGCCTAATCTGGGCCGGCATGGGCGCGGTGGATGTGGCCTTTACGGAGGCCGCTGTCGGCGCGGGGGTCAGCACGGTGTTTGTCGTGTCCACGCTTTACAACACCGGCGCCACCATGCACCGCCGGGCCGGGGGGTTGGGGTTCAAGTTGTTCATCGGCGTGGTGGTCACCGTCGCCGGAGTGTTCCTGCTGTCCGCGTTGCCGGATTTCCCAGAGTGGGGAGACACGGACTCGCCTGTAAACGCCACCGTCGCGCCATACTACATTTTGAACACCATCACGGACTCGCACGTTCCCAACGTGGTCACCTCTGTGTTGGCGGATTACAGGGGATTCGACACGTTACTCGAGACAACGGTAGTCTTCATCGCCTGCATCGCGATTTACTCCATAATGCGTGTTGACAAGGCCAAGTTCGAAACCGATGAGCCAACCATCGTCGCCGCGCCGCGTTACGATCCCGGCGACAGTTTGATCGTGCGGCAGACTAGCCGCTTCATGGTGCCATTCATGCAGTTGTTCGCGCTGTACGTCATCGCCCACGGGCATTACAGCCCGGGCGGCGGGTTCCAAGGCGGCGTCATCCTCGGCGCGAGTTTGATCCTGCTGGCCATCTCGTTCGACCTGAAATTCCTCCTGCGGCAGTGGAGTGAAAAAACGTTGATGCTGCTGGTGGCAGCCGGTGTGTTCCTCTACGCGGCGGTGGGGCTGGCCTGCATGTTCATGGGCGGCGACTATCTCGACTATGGATTCCTCGACCCCATATTGCCGGGCGAAAAGGATATGGCGCGGTCACACGGAATCCTACTGGTCGAGATCGGCGTGGGCATCACGGTGATGTTCAGCATGATCGCCATCCATATCAACCTGGCCTCGAACGGCCGCTTCGACCGGGGACTGTAACCGCATGGAAAACCTTATTGCCAACTTCAACTACGTGATCGTCGTCATTCTGATGATGATCGGCTTATGGTCGATGCTGGCGCAAAAAAATCTGATTAAAAAATGCATCGGGATGGCGATATTCCAAACCGGCATCATCCTGTTTTTCATCTCCATCGGCGCCAAGGACAACGCCCTCATCCCGATCCTGACCGAGGCAGCCAACCACACTTACCCCGATCCCGATATAGCCAAAATTGCCAACCCGCTGACTCAAATCCTGATGCTCACCGCGATCGTTGTCGGCGTCGCGACGCTTGGCGTCGGCTTGGCCTTGGCACAGAAAATTTACCAGCAACACTCGTCCTTCGATGAGGATGAAATCCTGGAGAACCAGAGGAAATGACGGAGCATCTGCCAATCATCATCATCCTTGGCCCGTTGCTGGGCGCGGTACTCGCTGCGTTTACCGCATGGTTCCGCCCCAAGCTGTCCCACCCGTTGGTTTTCGTTGGCTTGGCCATCTCATTCGCTGCGGCACTAAAGTTGGTTTTTATTGTCGCCGACGCTGGCGCTCAAAAATATTGGCTCGGCGGCTGGGGGACCAAGCAGGGCCACGGCGTGGTCGGCATACAAATCACGGTCGACCACCTCAACACCCTGCTCTTGGCTGCTGTGTCCGGCATCGCCCTGTTGACGACCCTTTACACCAAGCGCTTGGTCGACGCCGAACTCGCCAGGCGGCAGCGGTACTTTTACGCGCTCTTCTCGCTGCTGGTCACCGGGCTTCTTGGCATCACGATCACCGGCGATATTTTCAACCTCTACGTCTTTATGGAAATTGCCGCGCTGTCCAGCTACGCGCTGATCGCCTACGGCAGGGGCCGCGCCTACATGGCTGCCTTCAACTATCTCATCATGGGCACCATGGGTGCCTGTTTGTACCTACTGGGGGTCGGGTTTGTTTTTGCCAAAACCGGCACGCTCAATATCGACGACGTGTCCGCCATCATCCCCGAGCTTGGCCAATCGCAGGCTCTGTTCGTCGGCTTCGTGCTCATCCTGCTTGGCGCTTGGGCGAAGATGGCCTTCTTCCCGTTTCACGGTTGGCTGCCCAACTCGTACGCCTACGCACCAACGGCCAGCACCGCGCTGCTTGCCCCCTTGGCCACGAAGGTCTCCGTGTACGCGATGCTCCGCATCATGGTCACGGTGTATTCCATCGATTATATCATCCACTCTCCCGCCACACAGTCTCTTGTGCTTTACCTCTCTAGCATTGCCATCGTGGCCGCTTCGTTTTTCTCGCTCACACAAACCAACCTCAAAAAACTCGCCGCTTATTTTGTTCTCTCAGAAATCGGCTACATGGTCGGCGGCGCTTGGCTCGCGAACAAGCCGGGGTTGACCGGCGCGATGGTTCACGTCGTCGCCGACGCGGCGATGACCTCGGCGCTGTTCATGGCGATAGGCTGCATCGTGTACCGGCTTGGCCAAGCGCAACTCGATGACCTCAAGGGCGTGTTCTTCAAGATGCCGGTGACGATGGCCGCGTTCGTCGTCACGATGGCCGCCTTGATTGGCGTGCCACCGACGTGCGGTTTCTTCAGCAAATGGTACCTCATCCAAGGCGCTGCCCAAGCGGGTGTGTGGCACTTTGTCGCCGCGCTGCTCCTGTCCAGTCTGGTGAAGGCGATCATCCTGTTCCGCATAATCGAGATCGGCTACAACCGCGTGCCCCATCCGGCGATCGAAGGCAACCCCGCCATCCCCCGCAACGAAGCCCCGTTGAGCATGCTCATCCCCACAGTCGCCATGGCGCTTGGCCTCATCGCGCTTGGCTTGGTCACAAGCACACTGGTGAACACCATCATCTCCAAAGCGCTCCCCGCCGCGCTGACCCCGTAACGTCATGGAGCCAATCCAATCAATCATGCCGGTTTGGATTATCCTGACGTCCTCCGTGGCAGCTGTGTTAATTGCGCTGTTGGGCCGCTGGCCAAACCTACGCGAGTCGTGCATTTTCGTCGCCGCCGTCATCAAGCTTGGCCTGTTGCTCTCACTCGCGCCCGCCGTGCTCGACGGCAAACTGTACGAGTTCGAGGTGATGGAACTGCTGCCCAACGTCGGCTTGGCCTTCAAGGTCGATGCGCTTGGCCTGTTGTTCGCGCTGGTCTCGGTGAGTCTATGGATTCCCACGACGATTTTCTCTATGGGTTTTCTGCGACCACTCAAGCGGCACGCGCAAACCCGGTTCTTTTTCTTTTTCGCCATCGCCATCTCGTCCGCAGTCGGCGTCGCCTTCTCCGCAAACCTGCTCACGCTTTTCATTTTTTACGAGGTGCTCTCGCTTTCGACTTACCCGCTGGTTACGCATCACCAGGACGACGACGCGATCAAGGGAGGACGTAAGTACCTCACCTATCTGCTCGGCACGTCGATCGCCTTGGCCTTGCCGGCGATGATCATTGTTTACCAGCAAACCGGGAACCTCGACTTCACCAACGGCGGCGTGTTCGCGAGCGGCACAAGCACAATGCTGCTCGTCGTGTTGCTGGTGATGTTTCTCTTCGGGTTCGCCAAGGCGGGGCTCATGCCGTTTCACGCTTGGCTGCCCGGCGCGATGGTTGCCCCGGCGCCGGTCAGCGCACTGCTGCACGCAGTGGCCGTGGTGAAGGTCGGTGTGTTCTCGATCATCCGCGTGTTAACCGGCATCTTCGGGGTGGATCTTTTGGCTAACACACCGTCGCTGAGCACCATCGTCTGCGTCTTGGCCGCGGTCACGCTGATCGTCGCGTCGCTCATCGCGCTCACGCAGGACAACATCAAAAGTCGCTTGGCCTACTCCACCATCGGCCAGTTGTCGTACATTATTTTGGGCGTCGGCTTGGCCACAAAAATTGGTATCGCTGGAGCCGCGCTGCACATCCCCATGCACGCCTTCGGGAAGATCACGCTGTTCCTCTGCGCCGGGGCGATTTATCAGGCGTGCGGGGCCAAGTGCATCAGCGAAATTCACGGCTTGGGGCACAAATTCCCGCTGACGATGACCGCGTTTTTCATCGGCTCGCTGTGCGTCATCGGCCTGCCGCCGACCGGCGGATTTGTCAGCAAATGGTATCTGCTTAACGGCTCGCTCGACTCCGACCAGCAATGGGCGTTCGCTGTTTTCCTGACCAGTTCCCTGCTTAACGCCGCCTATTTTTTGCCGATCGTTTACAAGGCGTTCTTTGCCACGCCAACCGATCCGGCGCGATTGGACAAAGCCAAGGAGCCACCACTGCTGACCATCGTGCCGCTCTTCATCACCTCCGCCGGTTGCGTGCTGTTATTTTTCTTTTCCGACAAACTTTTCCAGTTCGCCAACAGATTCGCTGAAATGTACACAGCCCAATGAGCGAGACGCCCGAAGAACCATTCGTCCCCGACAAGCCTACGGTGAGCCGGAAGTTTTGGATCGCGCTTTGGCTGACTTGCGGCGTGTCTATTTTGCTCGAGTTGCTCGTGCACCGGCATGAGCATTTTGAGTCAAGCGACTCCGCCTTTGCCTCGGCGACAAACTGGTTCGGCTTTTACATTGCGCTTGGCTTCCTCGCCTGCTGCATCGCCATCCTCTTGGCCAAAGGCTTGGGTTTATTCCTGAAGGCGAAGGAAGATTATTACGATGACACTCCTTGACAACATCCCGCCCGGACTTCTCCTGATCCTCGGCGCGATCGTGCTGCTGCTACTCCCGGCAACGGCACGCAAGGCCGGTGCCATCGCCTTGGCTGCGCTGGGGTTCTTCGCCATCTCCCAACTCGAGACCGGCGAGCGACTCTCGCCTCCGTTTCTTGGTTTTGACCTCACGCTGCTGCGGGTGGATGCCACCAGCAAGGCGTTCGGCTACATCTTCACATTGTGTGCGGTCGCCGCGTTTATTTTTTCGTGGCACGAGAAGCGCCGTGCCGAGAACACCGCCGCCTTGGTTTACATCGGCAGCGCGCTTGGCGTGGTGTTCGCCGGTGACATGATCACGTGGTACGTCTGCTGGGAACTGATGGCCATCGCGTCCACGTTCCTCATCCTCGCCCGTAAAACGGAAAAATCGCTCAAGGCAGCCCAGCGCTACATTCTCGTCCACTTGGCAGGCGGCTTGATTTTGCTAACCGGCATTTTGCTGACCGTCCACCAAACCGGCTCGATCGCATTCACCGAATTTCCCAAGGGCGAAATCGGGAGTTGGCTCATCCTGATTGGCATATTGATCAACGCCGCAGCGGTGCCTTTCTCCAGTTGGCTGCCGGATGCCTATCCGGAATCGACCGTCATGGGCGGGGTCATCCTCAGCGCGTACACCACCAAGACCGCCGTTTACACACTGATCCGTGGTTTCCCCGGCTGGGAGATTCTTGTCGCGGTCGGCTGCGTGATGGCCATTTACGGCATCATTTATGCCCTGCTGGAAAACGACATGCGCCGCATCCTCGCCTACAGCATCATCAACCAAGTCGGCTTTATGGTGTGCGGCGTGGGCATCGGCACCGAACTCGCCATCGCCGGCGTCGTCGCGCACGCCTTTTGCCACATTATTTAC
>JABGZB010000100.1 GCA_018674955.1 Verrucomicrobiota bacterium
TGGGATCGACCTTGATCGTCCATCCCTCGAGTTTTTTCACGATTGGATCGTAAAACTTGTTCTCCTTTTCCTCTGCCACCGCTTGGCCAAGCGCACCGAGTACGAGTGCGATCGCGAGTATCGTTTGTTTGGTTATTTTGGGCATATTAAAATTATTTGCCGGTCAGCCTGAGTAGTGCCTGGCCAAGGGCATCGCCGATGAGGAAGTAGCTCTCGGCATTGCCATACCAGTGATGGCCGTGGCCAACGTTTGGCGACTCCTTGGCTGGCCGCGCGAACTGTGTGGTTTGCACGAACGTTGTATTTGGGCCAAGCGCCTTGGCGGCGGCTTTTTGGGCCTTGCGAATCGTGAGCATATTGTTGCCGGCCTTCGGGCCACCGTTGCCGAGTTCACCGATGACAACCGGCAGATTTGGCTGCCTAAATTCCCTGCGCACATCCTTGATGAGATTGACTAGGTTGGCTTCGTATTCCTTCAATGCGTCGCCATCGAACATGTCGTTCCAGCCCTGGAACCAGACGAAGCCGCTGAGTTCCGGTTTGCGCTTGGCCAACTGTGGGAATTCATGGCCAATCTTGGCCAACCCCTCGCGGTATTCGGCAAGCATCTTTTTGTAGAATTCACCGGTGCTTCCGCCGGAGCTGGGTGGGCGGAAATCCCGGTGTATGCTTTTGCCGCCCCACGCGGTCTTGATGAGCAGCACCGGTTCGTCGTAAGCCTCGCCGACGAGGTGGCCGAGCTGGAATTCCGGCCCTATGTGGTGATTTCCGCCGTAGCCGGTGAAGCCGATCGTCAGTCCGCCGGTCTTTAGTTCGTCCTTGGTCTGGTGCCGGACAAAGACGTCGTCGCGCACGACCCAGTCGCCTTTGGCGTCTACGATGTGCTGGTATAGGTGGGCGCGCTCCCGGTTTTTCATCACGTTTTTCAGGATGCCCTTGCCGCCGTTGTAATATTTCGGATGATCAAAATCGACGACGCCCTGGCCTTGCATGTTGGACTGGCCGGCGAGCAGGAAGACACGAAGTTTGTTGGAGCCTTTGAGGTGGTTGTCGAGAAACGCGTAGCCGGCGTCGAGTGCGGTTTTGTTGAAAATGGCAAAGAAGTGGCCAGCGCCCTTTATGATGTGCAAGTCGGTCTCGACGCCCGCCTTTTTGAGTGCCGTATGCAGTGCGGTCGGGCCGGCGTAGCCCACGGTAGGATGGGTTTTCACCGGTACGAGCATATCTGCTGATCCGTTGAAGAAGAAAATCGGTGCGTCGTCCTTGTCGACAAAAGCAGCGGGCGAGGCCGAATGATAGATTTGCCGCTTATTGCTGAGCGAGCCCCCTAGCCAATAGGAGAGCATCTTAGAATTTTCTCGGTTAGTCCGAAAATCGGTTGGTGTGCCCCCCGCGACTGCAGCGGGGATTTTTGTGCCGACGCCCTTCGGATCGTCCTCTTTCGACAGGCCAGTAGTGGCAAGCAGCGAAACCAGGTGGCCACCGGCAGAATAGCCGATTGCGCCGATGCGGCCTGGGTCGACCCTGTAATCGGCTGCATTTCGCCGAATCCACCGGACGGCGTCCCGGCAGTCCTCGATTTGCGCGGGGCTTTTGTGTTTCGGCGCGAGGCGGTAGTTGATTGCAAAACAGGAGTAGCCGCGCCGAGCGAGGCTTTTGGCGTACATGGTGAGTTGGGTTCGAGAACCCGCCCGCCAGGCGCCGCCGTGGACGACAAGCACGGCGGGGAAGGGGCCGTCGCCTTTCGGCACGAAGACGTTGAGCCTGAGTTTTTTGCCGTCGATCTCCTTGTAAACGATGTCCTGAGTGCGGTCGACGCGGTACTCCCTGGCACACACCCCGGCAACGAGACCAAGCAGCAGAAACAGTGCAGGAGTACGATTCATGTCCGGTGAGTCTCTAGTTTCAAGGATCAAGTTTCAAGCACACCCTTTGATCGCGCTTGGCCAAGCGGCAAGTAGGAAATCGCGACCACGACGGCCAGATTGAGAGTCAGGCCAAAGACGCCTCCATGCACTCCCCAGTTTGCGAGTGTTCCTTGAGTTATTTTGGTTGGTCCATATCTAAACCCTAACCATTCTTCCATAACAGTTAAGTTATTTGTTGAAACTAAAAAATATAGTGCGAAAACCAGAAAAAGACCACAGGCAAGACCCCAGAACGGGGCGTTTGCTTTCATGCCGCGCCAGTGCATGCCTAGAATGAAGCCGGGGCCAAGCTGCATCAGCATGTCGAACTTCATGTCCATGAGTTTGACCAACGTTGGCTTGTTCTCGAGCGAGTTCAGGTAAATGGCGATCGCGGCCATGATGGTAACCACAACCCACGACAATGATTTGCCAATCTTCGTCAACTTCTCCTCGCTGGCGGCAGGGTTGATTTGGCGATGATAAATATCCTTCGTCAGCATCGACGAGACGGAGAGCAGCACCGAGTCGGCGGTGGACATTAGCGCAGCCAGCACTGCGGCGAGCAGCACCACAATGAGCCAGCGGTGGAACGGCGACTCGGCCATCACGATCCGGCAAACCTCGCCGAACACGCGGTCGGAGTCGGCGTCGGTCAGCGTGGCCAACTCCGGCGATGCCGCCGCCGTGACGCCGACGAACACCGCGATCAACGACGCTGTCAGCGGCAGGAACGCCATCATGGCGACGCCGTTGCGCAGCACGCGCTGGCTGCGCGCGGCGTAAATGCGCTGGATCGCCTGCGGGGAAA